>NZ_WXWP01000119.1:0-22709 GCF_009904765.1 Vibrio sp. V39_P1S14PM300 | reverse complement strand
GCTTTGATGATGTTACTCATTTTTAAAATTCCTAGAATAAACTGATACTAAATAAAATAGGTTACTGGGTTCTGTGCTCTTTAATGAACTCAGCCAGTAATTGTTCCTGTTCGTCAGTCAGAGCTAGGTTTTCCAGGAGCTCTGGTCTTCTCAGCCAGGTACGGCCCAGCGATTGTTTCAATCGCCAACGACGAATGTCCTTGTGGTTGCCGGATTTGAGCACCGCAGGTACTTCAATCCCATCCAACATCTCAGGACGCGTGTAGTGAGGACAATCCAGTAAGCCATTGGCAAAAGAGTCTTCCTCTGCCGATGCAAAATCCCCCAGCACACCCGGAATGAACCGGGACACCGAGTCGATCAGCGTCATGGCTGGTATCTCACCACCCGTCATCACAAAATCGCCAATTGACCATTCTTCGTCAACTTCCGATTGAATGACGCGCTCATCTACCCCTTCATAGCGGCCGCAAATCAGAAGCAAGTTCTCATTTGTTGCCAGCTCCTCCACACCTTGTTGGTCGAGTTTACGACCTTGCGGAGAGAGATAAATGACTTTCGTCTTGCCCGGTGAGGCTTGTTTGGCTGCATCAATGGCGTCGCGCAAAGGCTGAACCATCATCAACATACCGGGGCCACCACCGTAAGGTCGATCATCGACAGTGCGATGTTTGTCGTGTGTGAAATCACGAGGATTCCAGCAATCAACCGACAAAAGACCTTTTTTTACCGCCTGGCCTGTTACTCCATAATCAGTAACGCTGCGGAACATTTCTGGAAAAAGGCTGATTACGCCAACCCACATTGTTCTGTCGCTCCGTTACTTGGAGTTAAAATCCAGGATCCCAGTCAACTTCGATCCGTTGAGCTTGGCGATCGACTTTTACGATCACTTGCTCTTCAAGGAACGGAATTAAACGTTCCTTTTGTCCGAAAGCATCTTTCAGATTCGCTTTCACTACCAGAACATCGTTCGAGCCGGTTTCCAACATGTCAGTCACCACGCCCAGATCGTAACCTTTCGTGGTCACAACCTGCATTCCGAACAATTCACGCCAGTAGAATTCATCTTCTGACAATTCAGGCAGTACCGCCGGGTCAATTGCAATTTCAAAGTTCGTCAACAGATGCGCGTCTTCACGAATATCCATGCCTTCCAGCTTAGCCACCATACCTTTGTTATGGCGCTTCCAGCTTTCTACTTTGTACTCGACCCACTCGCCCTTATGGTTCACAAACCAAGGGCTGTAATCGAAAATGCTTTCAGCATTGTCTGTGAAAGAAAAAACTTTAAGCCAGCCACGAATGCCGTAAGTAGCACCAAACTTGCCTACGACGATTTTATCGCCTTGCTTGCTCATTGTTTCTTTACCTTCCATCGAATGTAAGCTATTCAATTAAGCCGCTTTTTGAGCGTCTTTAACCAGCTTAGCTACGCGGTCAGACAGAGATGCGCCTTGACCAACCCAGTGGTTAACGCGATCCAGGTCCAGACGTAGACCTTCTTCTTGACCTTGAGCAGTAGGGTTAAAGAAACCTACTTTCTCGATGAAACGGCCAGTTGCAGAATTGCGGCTGTCCGCTACTACGATTTGATAGAATGGACGCTTTTTAGCGCCGTGACGTGCCAAACGAATGGTTACCATATCGTCCTCTTTGCTTTCTCAAAAATAAAATTAACCCCATTAACCGCTCATTTTACTAAGCAATCTGGGGTCTCGTGCCAAAATAAAGCTCCGGAATTTTACTCTTATTCCGAAGCATTGCAAGGGATTTAGCTACTTTTTCACCAACATAAATCCGGATTTAAGTTTGTGATGTGGCTAACACCCTGAAAATAAACTTGGTGACGAATTCAGCGCCCTTCTCAGCGACCAAACGGGTTAAAACCACCACCGCCGCCCATGCCACCCATCATGCCCTGCATGTTGCGCATCATGCCTTTCATGCCACCTTTCTGCATTTTCTTCATCATCTTCTGCATTTGGGTGAACTGTTTCAGCAGGCGGTTGACGTCCTGAACCTGAGTTCCTGAACCGGCAGCGATACGTTTTTTGCGCGAGCCTTTGATGAGGTCCGGGTTGTGACGCTCTTTCATTGTCATCGAGCTGATGATCGCTTCCATCTGTTTAAAGACTTTGTCATCGACTTTGTCTTTCACATCCGATGGCAATTGCGACATGCCAGGCAGCTTATCCAGCATCCCCATCATGCCACCCATGTTTTGCATCTGACCTAACTGCTCACGGAAATCTTCCAGATCAAAGCCTTTCTTCTCTTTGAACTTCTTGGCCAGTTTTTCCGCTTTTTCCTGGTCAACGTTGCGCTGCAGATCTTCGATCAGTGACAGCACATCGCCCATGCCCAGAATACGCGAGGCAACGCGATCCGGATGGAACGGTTCCAGAGCATCGGTCTTTTCACCCACCCCCAGGAACTTGATCGGTTTGCCTGTGATATGACGCACCGACAGCGCAGCACCGCCGCGGGCATCACCGTCGACTTTCGTCAGGATCACACCGGTCAGTGGCAGTGCATCACCAAACGCTTTCGCCGTATTGGCCGCATCCTGACCTGTCATGGCATCGACCACAAACAGCGTTTCCACCGGGTCTATCGCCGAGTGCAGCTGCTGGATTTCCGCCATCATCTGCTCATCCACCGCCAGACGACCTGCGGTATCGACCAGCAGCACGTCATAGAACTTTTTCTTGGCGTGATCGATGGCAGCGTTCGCAATGTCGATCGGTTTCTGATCCGGTGACGATGGGAAGAAGTCCACCCCCAGATCATTGGCCAGTGTTTCGAGCTGTTTGATCGCCGCCGGGCGATACACGTCTGCCGACACCACCAGCACTTTCTTCTTATCACGCTCTTTCAGTAACTTAGACAGTTTACCGACCGAAGTGGTTTTACCGGCCCCTTGCAAGCCCGCCATCAGAATCACCGCAGGCGGCTGCGCCGCCAGGTTCAGTGCTTCGTTCGACTCGCCCATCACGGCTTCCAGTTCCGCCTGAACGATCTTGATGAACTCTTGCCCCGGAGTCAGGGATTTCGACACTTCCACACCGACGGCGCGCTCTTTCACGCGCTTGATGAACTCACGTACAACTGGCAGCGCGACATCCGCTTCCAGCAGCGCCATGCGTACTTCACGCAGGGTGTCTTTGATGTTCTCTTCGGTCAGACGACCTTTACCGCTGAGATTTTTCAGCGTTTTGGATAATCGATCCGTTAAATTCTCAAACATACTTCTCTCTTCGCTTATAGGCGATTATTGATGCGAGTATACCTTAGCCAGCGGGTGCTGGACACCCGTTATAACAAAGCAAACTTGTTTTGATCTCTCATCTAGCACAATTGGATCTGGATCGAACATAGCCCAAGCGCTTGATGCAAGGTATAATTCGACAATTCACCCAACAGTTTTACGAGAGAAATGGACACCTTAATCGCTGTTGTTGCTGCCATGCTGTACGTGCTGGCGATTGCAACCATAGTTCCGGGTCTGGTGCATCAGACCGGCATCCGAGCCAAAACCGTACTGGTCAGTGCCACGCTTGCTCTTGTGTTTCATGCCTGGCTACTGAGTGATCTGATCCTGGAAGGAACCGGGCAGAATCTGAGCATTCTCAATGTCGCCTCTCTGATCAGCTTTATCATTTCCGTCGTCATGAGTGTTGCGATGCTCAAAACACGGTTGTGGTTCCTGCTGCCTGTGGTTTACAGCTTTGCGGCCATCAACCTTTCCGCCGCGACATTTTTACCCAGCACCTTCATCACGCATCTGGAAACCAATCCGAAACTGCTGATCCACATTTCTCTGGCGCTGTTCTCTTATTCCACCCTGACCATCGGTGCGTTGTACGCTCTACAGTTGGCATGGCTGGATTACAAACTCAAAAGCAAGAAAGCGCTGGCGATCAATCCTAACCTGCCTCCTTTAATGATGGTGGAACGTCAGCTTTTCAAGATCATTCTGATCGGTACGCTTTTGCTGACCGGGACTCTGGTAACAGGCTACGCCTTTGTTCAGGATATGTTCGCGCAGGGCAAAGCCCACAAAGCGATCCTGTCGTTTATCGCCTGGATCGTCTATTCCATCTTGCTGTGGGGGCACTATCAGAAAGGCTGGCGTGGCCGCAAGGTGACCTGGTTTGCCGTCGCGGGGGCGACTCTGCTGACACTGGCCTACTTCGGCAGTCGCTTTGTCCGCGAGATCATTCTGACCTAACCCATTGAGAGAAGGTGCATAAAATGCACCTTTCTTTTACAATACCTACCCCGGCTAGCGAGATTGACATCATGACCTCGTTCGGTCATAACTTAACCAGGACATTTTAAGGATAACGTAAGTTTTGGAAGACATTTCAACGGGTATTTTGTTTGCGATTCTGGCGTGTCTTATCGTCATTTCCGGCTACTTTTCAGGTTCAGAAACCGGCATGATGTCTCTGAACCGTTACCGTCTTAAGCACCTGGCCAACAGTGGCCACAAAGGCGCCAAACGCGTCGAAAAAATGCTCGACCGACCTGACCGCCTCATTGGCCTCATCCTTATCGGCAACAACCTGGTTAACATTCTCGCCTCAGCCATTGCCACCATTCTTGGTATGCGCCTCTATGGGGATATTGGAGTGGCGATCGCCACTGGTGTCCTCACCCTGGTGATCCTGGTGTTTGCCGAAGTGACCCCAAAAACGCTGGCGGCGCTGTACCCGGAACGGGTCTCTTACGCCAGTAGTGTTCTGCTTTCGCTGCTGATGAAACTTTTGTCGCCACTGGTGTTACTGGTCAACTTCATCACCAACGGTTTTATTCGCCTGCTGGGCGTTACTGCGGATCATGGTGGCGCTGACCACCTGAGTTCGGAGGAGCTGCGGACCGTCGTTAATGAAGCCGGTGGCCTGATCCCGCGTCGTCACCAGGACATGCTGATCTCGATCCTCGATCTGGAGCATGTTACGGTCAACGACATTATGGTCCCGCGTAACGAGATCACCGGTATCGACATCAATGACGACTGGAAATCGATTGTGCGTCAGTTGACCCACTCACCACACGGCCGCATTGTGCTCTACCGTGACCAAATCGACGAAGCGGTGGGTATGCTGCGTCTGCGTGAAGCGTACCGTCTGATGTTGGAAAAAAATGAATTCAACAAAGAGACACTGCTGCGCGCCGCAGATGAAGTGTACTTCATTCCGGAAAGCACACCGCTCAATGTCCAGTTGCTCAAATTCCAGCGCAACAAGCAACGAATTGGTCTGATTGTCGATGAGTATGGCGATATCAACGGGTTGATCACTCTGGAAGACATTCTGGAAGAGATCGTTGGTGAATTCACCACCTCCATTGCACCAAGTTTGTCGGATGAAATCACCCCACAAGGCGATGGCAGCTTCCTGATTGAAGGCAGTGCTAACATTCGCGATATCAACAAAGGTTTGAAGTGGAAACTGCCCACAGACGGACCACGCACCCTCAATGGTCTGATTCTCGAACACCTGGAAGACATTCCCGAGAGTCATCTCAGTGTGCAGGTGTCCGGCCATCCGATGGAGATTGTTGAGCTGGAAGAGAACCGCATCAAACTGGTGCGCGTCTTCCCGAAACGGCCGAAGAACAAACACTGACCAGCCGTTCAAAAAAAGCCCTGGACATCTTGCCAGGGCTTTTTTGTTCTTCTTCTGCTCAGTCGACTTTCAACTCTTTAAGCATGCTGTCCGGCAACGCCAGTTCGTCATTCCGGTTAACGGCGATCCCGCTGCTAATCACACTCTGAGCGATCTGTTGCGCTTCCTGCAGTGAATGCATTGCGGCGGTACCACACTGGTACTCGTTCAACTCCGGTATCTTATTCTGGCTCTCCACTTTCAGGACATCCTGCATTGCTGCCAGCCAGGCCTGCGCCACACGCGACTCGTCCGGGGTACCAATCAAACTCATGTAAAAGCCAGTGCGACAGCCCATCGGCGAAATATCGATGATCTCCACGCCATCGCCATTGAGGTGGGCACGCATGAAACCTGCAAACAGGTGCTCTAGGGTGTGGATCCCACGTTCCGACAAAATATCCTTATTCGGGATGGTGAATCGCAGATCGAAGACCGTGATCGTGTCGCCTTTTGGTGTCTGCATGGTTTTCGCCACGCGCACCGCCGGGGCATGCATCCGGGTATGATCCACAGTAAAACTATCGAGTAACGGCATTGTCCTTCTCTCCCTGTCCGTATTGACCACTGCTGATATCAGAAAAACCAGCTTCGGTTGTCTTCCAGCTCCTGGCGGCACTGTTTCAGTTGCCAGCCATAATCTTTGGCCTGTTTTTCCACTTTCCTTGCCACCCGCTTCAACGACGGTTTGGCATTGTAGGTTTTGCGCTTATAGCCCCCCCGACCTTCATGATAAGCCAGATACTGGTTATACGGGTCCCACAATGAAATCCCCAGTTGGCGCCGGGTCTCTGTGGTGTACCAGCCAATAAACATCAGTGAGTCATCAAAGTTGCTGCGCGAGCCGCCAGTTCCGGTCGCATCCTGGAAATCCTCCCAGGCTGGATCCTGTGCCTGAGCGTACCCGTAAGCGCTGCTGACCCGGCCCCAGGGGATAAACCCCAGCAGGTAATCTTTAGGCGGCTTAGCATCGTGACGGAAACTGCTCTCCTGTTTCACAAACGCCATCGCAACATTTATCGGCGTGCCCCACTGCTCCTGCATAGCTAATGCATCTTCATACCAGGACGGCTTTTCGCGGAAAATCTCGCAGATGTTGTTCTGTTGCTTAGGCGGCGCGGTGGCACATCCGGTCAACATCAGGCTCACCAGGCCGGCAACAGCGCATTGAGTCGGCGAGATTGTCATCTTATTCCCTTATTTCAGATAAGCAAAATAATCGCTTAAGAACTCATCAAAACTCTGTGTGTCGGCGTCTTCCGCCGCTGTCTGTTTCACACGCGACGCAATGACTTCCTGCTCCATGTGCGATTCGCTGTACACCTTGTACTGATGCGCCAGATGATGCTGACGGTACTCTTTCCCCAGCGAACAGCCCACGCCTCCCAGTCCGCCCAGCTCCTTGGTCAGCTCCAACAGCTGCGCTGAAATGGTCAGTTGTGGGTTATCAATCCATTGCTCCAGCTTGTCACACACCGCCTGATAGTCATCAGTGCCATGCGCAGCGTCCATGTACTGCGCAATACGCCTCAAATCAGCAAACACCCGCTTGGCCCACGCCTGCAACGTCAGACGCTCACCGTCGCAGCCAATCTGCAGCTCCAAACCAGGCTTGCGGCCTTCGAGTATCACTTTGTTCCAGTTGTCCCGCCAACAGGCTTGCTCACAAAAGTCCATTGGATCTGAGTCCGACAGCACCGCCCAGGTCAGGAACAGATCAAGAAAGCGCACCTGCTCAGGCGTGATACCCACCGGGCTGAAGGGGTTCACATCCAGTGAACGCACTTCAATGTATTCCACTCCGCCACGCGCCAGCGCTTCCGACGGTTTCTCTCCGCTGCGCGCGACACGCTTCGGCCGGATTGGCGCATAGAGTTCATTTTCAATCTGCAGCACATTAGTATTGAGCTGGCGGTATTCGCCGTCCACTTTGACACCGATTTGCGCAAATTCATCCGAGGGGGTCCGGATCGCCTGATTGAGCCCTTGCAGGTATTCATCCAGGCTGTTAAAGCCGATTTTCAGCGCGCTCTGGGCATGGTTGGTGTAGCCCAGATCACTCAGGCGCAGTGACGTAGACTGCGGCAGAAACAAAGTCTTGCCGATATGTTCAAACGGCAGTCGGGTTTCGCGACCCTGAATAAACGACGGACACAATGCCGGCGATGCGCCAAAGAAAAACGGGATCAGCCAACCAAAGCGGTAGTAGTTCCGAATCAGACCAAAGTAGGCCTGGGAGCGGGACACTTCACGCTCATGCTCGCTTTGCTCACCAAACAGCGCATCCCAGAAACTCTCCGGGAAGGAAAAATTGAAGTGCACCCCGGAAATAATTTGCATCAGACTGCCGTAACGGCGTTTGAGACCTTCACGGTACAGAGTTTTCATTTTCCCTGCGTTGGAGCTGCCGTACTGCGCTAAGTTAATGTCGCTTTCATCACCGACATAACACGGCATCGACAACGGCCACATTTTCTCATCCCCCAGCTTGGTCTGGGTAAAGTGATGAATGTCTTCCAACTGGGCCATTAAAGTGTCGATATCGCGTGATACCGGAGTAATAAATTCCAGCAGAGATTCAGAAAAGTCCGTCGTAATCAGGTCATTACTGTATGCCGATCCCAACCCCTGTGGGTGAGGTGTCGTGGCCAGTTTGCCGTCTTGTTGGTATCGCAGAGTCTCTCGCTCTACACCACGGCCAAACTGTTTGAACACTTGCGGGTGTTGGGCGACGACCTCGAGTCGTGCAGCAAAATCAGTCAAAATGAGGTTCGCTTATTATCTGTGCCTGAAGGCTGACTTTCAGGCAGGCTTTGGGTCAATTCGAGGGCAAGCGCTTTTGCCCTCTTTGCACATTCTCTAATTTATGAGGCTACTGGCTCATGATTTCAAGATCTTCCACCGGAATATCCAATTTTTCTAACTGTGGACGTAAGCGCTTTGCATCACCGACGACAATAATTTGATAATCCTTCGGATTAAACCACTTTTTCGCCAGTTGATTGAGCGTCGCTTTGTTCACGCTCGCCACTATCTGGTTGCGCTGTTGCAGATAGTCCGGATCGAGGCTGTACGTCAGGATATTACTGAGCAACTGCGCTTTCTGTGACGGTGTTTCATAACTCAACGCTTCTTGTTGACCGATGGCAAGGCGCATAAATTTCATCTCATCATCCGTCATTCCCTGTTCGCTGTAACGGGCCATCTCTTTACGCAGCTCCTCAATCGACGCCACCGTTGCATCCGCTCTGACCTGAGCATCAAACACCACGGCCCCGACCTCTCGGTTTGCAGCGTAATACGCGCCAGCGCCGTACGTGTAACCTTTATCTTCACGCAGATTCATGTTGATCCGGCTGTTGAAGTTGCCAGCCAGATTGAAGTTCGCCAGGCGCGTCTGGAACACTTCACCCGTGGCATCAAACGGCAAGCCCTGACGCACAAAACGCACCACCGACTGCGGCGCATCAGGTTTGTCGACCAGATAAATACGCTGCTCGCCAAGTGGCTTGACGCTCGCTGGGCCATACAGCGAAGACGGCTCACCTTTTCTGGCCGAGAAGAATTGCAGCGCTTTCGCCACCGACTTTTTACTGATGTCACCCACTACCACTATTTGTGCTCCGTTTGGGGTATAATTCTGACGATAGAACGCTTTGACGTCTTCGAGCGTCAGGCTGCTGATCGACGCCCGGGTGCCGTCGCTGGTGCGGGCGAAAATCGAGTTGCCAAACAACACTTCACGTGTAGCCTGTGAGGCCAGCCAGCTCGGTTTCTGATGCTGATATACGACACCTTCCAGCATCTGACGTTTGACACGCTTGAAGTCCTTTTCGTTGAACGCAGGCTTGAACAGCATTTCTTCGACTACCGCCAACGTCTCGCTGACGTGCTTCTTGAGGCTGGAGACACTCAGCGTGGTGGCATACGGACCAGCGTCAATACTGACCACACTGCCCAGTTTATCCAACTTGGCCTGAAGTTGCTCAACACTGTGCTCCGTGGTGCCTTCCTGCAACAAAGACGCCGTCAGGTTGGCCAGCCCTTCTTTGCCTTGCGCGACTTGGCGCTCTCCTGCCGGCAGACGGAACTGAATCTGTACGGTGGGCGTTTCTGAGCTTTGCGTTCCCAGCACTTCAGTCCCATTAGCCAAATACAACTCGTACAACTCCGGCATGGTGGCTTTGACTGGCTCAGCCACCGCTGGCATCACCGCGCGGTCAAAATCATCGCTGACTTGACGAAAGTTGAGTTGATCATCACGGATTTTTTGATACTCGGGCAAACTGCGCGGCGGCGTGACAAAATCAGCTTTACGCACAGCAAAGTCGGTTTTACCACGTGGGACAACGCTCAGCGTTACTTTCGGATGACCATTAAGGAAATCTTGATAAGCCGCCATGACTGAGTCTGGCGTAACGGCGCGAATTTGATCCAATTTGGCCTGCAATCGATCAGGTTGGCCATAAAACGTCTGGTTGGACGCCAGTTGCGTCACTTTGCCTCGAACACTCTGCAGCGCAAACACAGCATTGGCTTCCGCCATACCGGAGATTTGCTCCAGCCGGTCGTTGTCCACTCCTTGTTGGGCAAAACCGCTGAGCGTTTGCATCACTTCATTGTACAGCGGTTTGAGCTGGCCTTTTTCCCCTGACGGCGCCATGGCATAGACGTAGAAATTACACGCCAACTCGGCGCAGTCATGAAACGCACCGGCGTCGACCGCTTTCTGCGTTTTGACCAGCTTCTGATACAACAAACTGTTGGCGCCATTTCCGAGGACATTCGCCAACGCGTCCAGCGACGCCTGTGTTTCCTCACCACGATAGGTGGTCGGCCACCCAATCAGCACCATTGGCTGCTGAATGCGATCTTCCATCGTCACGTAACGATCGTTGGGTAAAACGGCCGGCTGTTTCGGTGCGTTATCCACTTGTGGCCCTTTTGGAATAGAACCAAAGTATTTGTTGACCCATGCCAGCGTCTGCTTGATATCAATGTCCCCACCAATCGACAACACCGCGTTATTGGGGCCATACCAACGCAAGAAGAAAGCTTTAAGATCATTCACATCCACCCGATCCAAATCTTCAACGTATCCGATGGTCTGCCAGGAATACGGATGTCCTTCCGGATACATGGCTTCGGCCATTTTCTCCCACATGGTGCCGTAAGGCCGGTTGTCAAAATTCTGTGCGCGTTCGTTTTTCACCGTATCACGCTGAATTTCAAATTTGCGCTGTGAGACGGCATCCAACAGGAACCCCATGCGATCCGATTCCAGCCATAACATTTTTTCCAGTTGGTTAGATGGCACGGTTTCGAAATAGTTAGTCCGGTCGCGGTTGGTGGTGCCGTTGAGCGTCCCACCCGCTTCGGTGATCAGTTTAAAGTGTTGCTGATCGCCAACGTGCTTCGAGCCCTGGAACATCATATGCTCAAAAAAGTGAGCAAAGCCGGACTTTCCGACTTCTTCCCGCGCCGAGCCGACATGATAAGTAACATCAACATGCACCAGCGGATCAGAATGATCGGGAGACAAAATGACCGTCAGGCCGTTCTCCAATTGATATTTCGAATAGGGAATCATCACCTTACCCGGCTGGGCAGGGACGTTTTCCACCAAAGTGACGCCTGATGGCAATGAAGATGAGGCGAGCGAGGTAGGGGCGTCAGAATTCGAGCATCCGTACAGAGCGATAACAGAAAACGCACCAAGCCAGAATTTCCTCATGACTTCTCCTTAAAAAAAACCGTAATACACAGCGGCAAGCGCACCATAACGCAGCGCTTTACCGACAAAAATCAAAATCAGACTCGGCACAAAACGCATTCTGAGCCAGCCCGCAGCCAAACACAGCGGGTCGCCCACAACGGGCAGCCAACTGAGTAACAGAGACCAGTAGCCGTACTTATTTAACCAATACAGAGCTTTATGACCATGTTTTTGGTCTTGAGTTCGATTGGGTAGCCACCAACCTAACCAGTAGTTGGTCAGACCGCCGAGCGTGTTACCTAAAGTCGCGGTCAATATCACCCAGCCGGGAGCATACTGATGAAGAGATAAGGTGACGATCAGCCCCGCTTCCGAGCCACCGGGTAACAGAGTCGCACTGAGAAATCCGCTGAAAAAGAGTACCCACAAAGCCGAATCCGAGAACCACAGCGCCATGTTCTCAAATCCGGCGTTGAACGCCTCAATCATTGCATTTTGAGCAATAGCTTTCCGCGGGTGCGGCCGGACTCAATCTGCTCATGAGCCTGAGCCGCCTGTTCGAGGGGATAGATATGTTGAATTTCCGTTTTGAGCAGGCCAACACTGACCATATACAGCAAGGTCTCCATTTGCTCTGGATTGGGGTCAACCAACATGCCGGTCGCCTCAAAACCGAGCAGTTTGGCTTTTTCACAAATCAACTCTGCTGTCAGCGTCGGCACCGTCACTACGCGGGCCTCGTCTTTGAGGCATTTCAGCGCGTCCAGTGCTGCGTCCCCACCGACCAGGTCGATGAGTACGTCCACATCACTAAGGCGCTCTGACACCGGGGCAAACTGATAGTTGACCGCGTGAGCGCCGAGTGTCGCCAGATAGTCGAGATTGCGTTCGCTGCAGGTAGTGTAGACTTCTGCTTTCGCAGCTACGGCGATTTGAACCGCCAGATGCCCGACACCACCCGCGCCCGCCAGGATCAGTACCCGGTCGCCTTCTTTGACCTGCGCTTTGTTCAGCGCCTGCGCCGCCGTTTGTCCGGCCAATGGCAGCGCCGCGGCAGCCTCCAATGTCACCGCGTCCGGTACACGGCTCAGCGCCTGACTGGGTACCGCGACATACTGACTGTACCCCCCTCCGGTCAACGGGAAACCAATGAAGCCCGCCACGTTGTCTCCGAGGGCAAAACGAGTCACGCCCTGTCCCACGGCAATCACTTTGCCCGCGACATCGTAACCCGGAACCCAAGGCAGTTTGTCCTTATTCTGCGCTGCTGCCCAGCCCAAACCTGCACGGGTCTTCACATCAATCGGATTGACGCCTGCAAATGCGACCTGGATCAGCACGTCTCCCGGCTGCGGCTCGGGTGTCGCAGAAGTTTGAAGGGCCAAGACATCACTGCCGCCAAATTGGGTAATCGCAATCTGCTTGTTTTCCATTTTGTTATTCCCTGTGCAAAAAGAAAAAGGGATGCGAAAGCATCCCTTTGAATATATAACATTTATCACCATTACGTGAATGGGCTTGGTGACAATTTCACCGACAATTTACCCAACCAGCGCCAGCAAAATACCGGCGGCCACGGCCGACCCCAGCACCCCGGCTACATTCGGCCCCATGGCGTGCATCAACAGGAAGTTCTGTGAGTTGGCTTGAAGGCCCACTTTATTCACCACCCGCGCCGCCATCGGCACTGCGGAAACCCCAGCCGCCCCAATCAGTGGGTTAATGTCTTCTTTGGAGAACTTATTCAGCAGTTTGGCCATTAAGACCCCAGCCGCCGTACCGATACTGAACGCCACTGCGCCCAGCGCCAGAATACCCAGCGTTTCCAGGTTGAGGAACTTATCCGCTTGCAGTTTCGATCCCACGCCGAGTCCGAGGAAGATCGTCACAATGTTGATCAGCTCGTTTTGTGCTGTTTTGGACAATCGCTCCACCACACCCGCTTCGCGCATCAGGTTGCCAAGACAGAACATGCCAACCAACGGGGTCGCCGACGGCAGAAACAGAATGGTCATCAGCAACACCGCCAGCGGAAACAGAACTTTCTCCATTTTGCCGACGTGGCGCAACTGCGCCATCTGAATCTTACGCTCCTGCTCATTGGTCAGCGCTTTCATGATGGGGGGTTGAATGATCGGCACCAGCGCCATGTAACTGTACGCCGCCACGGCAATCGCGCCCAGCAGCTCCGGCGACAACCGGCTGGCAAGGAAAATCGCCGTCGGGCCATCCGCCCCCCCGATGATGGCAATCGAAGCCGCGTCCGCCATACTGAACTCCATACCAGGCACGTAGTTCAGCAAGATCGCACCAAACAGGGTGGCAAAAATGCCGAACTGCGCCGCCGCGCCTAACCACAGGGTTTTCGGGTTAGCAATCAGTGCGCCGAAATCGGTCATTGCGCCAACGCCCATGAAGATCAGCAGCGGGAACACTCCTGACTCAATCCCCACATGGTAGACGTAATAGAGCAAGCCTCCCGGTTCCGTGAATCCGGCATTCGGGATGTTGGCCAGTATCGCACCGAACCCGATCGGCAACAGCAACAGAGGCTCAAAACCTTTGCGAATCGCCAGAAACAGCAACAGACAGCCCACCAGAATCATACAGATCTGGCCAAGCTGGAAATTGGCGATACCCGTTTCGCGCCACAGGGTCAATAATCCGTCCATGATGATCCCTTACGCTAAGCTCAGCAGTGGTGCGCCAACCGTGACGGAATCACCCTCTTTGACATGCAGATCCTGCACGACACCGCCCCGCGCAGCGCGCACTTCGGTCTCCATCTTCATCGCTTCGAGGATCAGCAATACGTCGCCTTCCGCAACCTGCGCCCCGGCCTGAACATTCACTTTGAAGATATTACCCGCTAACGGAGCCGGTACCGCTTCGGCACTGCTGGCCACCGCAGGTTGAGCCGCAGCGGCGGTTTGCCCTGCTGGCATCACTGAGGTCAGTTGCCCCTGAGGCCCCACTTCGACGTCGTACACCTGACCGTCGACTTTGACACTGTACGTTTCAATGCCACCTGCAGGCTTTGCAACTGGCGCCGCAGCCTGCTGCGCCGATTCCAGAGTAGGAGCCGGCTCAAACGCCTGCGGATTGTTGCGGTTCTTAAGAAACTTCAACCCCACCTGCGGGAACAGCGCGTAGGTCAACACATCATCCACCACATCCTCGGCCAGCGAAATGCCCTCGGCTTTGGCTTTGGTCAACAGATCGTCCGTCAACATATCCAGCTCAGCCGTCAATAAGTCCGCCGGACGACAAGTGATCGGCTCCGCCCCATCCAGCACTTTCGCCTGCAGCTCTTGATTGAGCTCAGCTGGCGCCGCGCCGTACTCGCCTTTCAATACGCCGGCAGTTTCTTTGGTGATGCTCTTATAGCGCTCACCGGTCAGCACGTTAATCACCGCCTGAGTACCGACAATCTGCGAGGTAGGAGTCACCAACGGGATGAAACCCAAATCCGCACGCACGCGTGGGATCTCTTCCAGCACTTCGTCAATACGATCCGCTGCGCCCTGCTCTTTCAACTGACTTTCCATGTTGGTCAGCATCCCACCAGGCACCTGAGCAATCAGAATACGTGAGTCGACCCCTTTCAATTGACCTTCAAACTGCGCGTATTTTTTGCGCACATCACGGAAATAGGCCGCAATCGGCTCCAGTTGATCAAGTTTCAACTGCGTATCACGCTCCGTCCCTTCCAGCATCGCGACCACCGTTTCGGTTGGTGTATGGCCGTATGTGCTGCTCATGGAGGAAATTGCGGTGTCGAGGATATCCACACCCGCTTCTGCCGCTTTGACCGCCGTGGCTGTCGACAGCCCCGTCGTCGCATGGCAATGCAACGCGAGCGGAACCGCACACGATGCTTTGATCCGGGTGATCAACTCTTCCGCTTCATATGGTTTAAGCAACCCGGACATGTCTTTGATACACAAAGAATGACAGCCCAGATCTTCGAGGCGTTTGGCCAGATCCACCCAGGTGTTTGTATTGTGCACCGGACTGGTGGTGTACGACAGGGTACCTTGTGCATGTGCGCCGACATCCACCGCCGCCTTCACCGCGCGCTGAAAGTTTCGGACATCGTTCATCGCATCAAAAATACGAAACACATCCATGCCATTGGCATGTGCACGTTCGACGAATTTTTCCACCACGTCGTCAGCATAGTGACGATAACCAAGCAGGTTCTGTCCTCGCAACAGCATCTGCATCGGTGTGTTGGGCATGGCTTTCTTCAGCTCACGCAGACGTTCCCACGGATCTTCGCCCAGAAAACGAATACACGCATCAAACGTGGCCCCGCCCCAGGTTTCCAACGACCAATATCCGATTTTATCCAGTTGAGCTGCAATTGGCAGCATGTCTTCAAGTCGCATACGGGTGGCGAACAGAGACTGATGGGCGTCACGAAGCACCACATCGGTAATAGCTAGTGGTTTTGACATGTTCTTAAACTCCTTTTAAATCGTACGACGTCTATTTAACGGCTTGAGCCCGATGTTGGTGAACGGCCGCAGAAATAGCCGCAACCACCTGAGGCTGAACCTTGGTCGAAGACGATTGAACATTATTGTTATTATGAGGGGTAGCGATCGGCTCTGGCACTTCTTCTGGTACCAGTTTGGACATCAGCCGAACGAGATAGACAAGAATGGTGAGGAATAGAAAGACAAACGCCATCCCTGTAAACATCAGGGTTGCCGCGTCCTCTAGCAGGCTTCCAATATTAGTCATGTAGCTTCCTTTCGTTTGTCATCCTGACAAGACACTGTCTGGATTTGTACAAAAAACGATCCCGACAAGTGGATAAGGATTATCTCGACTGGTAAAAAATTGTCAATTTTGTTTAAGGCCACCTGACTGGCAATCCACACATACGGTGAATAATTCGTCATATAAATCACATATCAGTGAAATATTTGCCAGAAATCGCCGGTTTAACAGGTTAATACAACCACATTAAGTAAAAAAAGTGAGGAATACTGAGAGGCAGTTAGAAAATTAAAGAAGTACCATTTAAAACAATAGGTTGTAATTAAACGGTTAACAATAAGCTATCAAATTGTTGGCAATAAAAAAAGCCTCGCAAATGCGAGGCTTTGTAAGATGGCGCGCTCGGGAGGATTCGAACCTCCGACCGCCTGGTTCGTAGCCAGGTACTCTATCCAGCTGAGCTACGAGCGCGCTGTTTTCGATATCGACACAGTCAATATCAGGTCAATGACCTAACTCTTCGCTTTAAAAAAGAGTGGCGCGTCCTGGAGGATTCGAACCTCCGACCGCCTGGTTCGTAGCCAGGTACTCTATCCAGCTGAGCTAAGGACGCACGGGATGTTCAATCAGCTTTTGCAAACTCATCAAACTGAAATAATGGCGCGCTCGGGAGGATTCGAACCTCCGACCGCCTGGTTCGTAGCCAGGTACTCTATCCAGCTGAGCTACGAGCGCGCAAGGTTGTGAACTATATCACAATCAACTTCTTTTGGAACAAAAAAATTGACTCAATCGTCAATAAATGGCGGTGAGGGAGGGATTCGAACCCTCGATACGGCTACAAACCGTATACTCCCTTAGCAGGGGAGCGCCTTCAGCCTCTCGGCCACCTCACCACTTTCATATTCCAGAAGAAATATGGCGCGTCCGGGAGGATTCGAACCTCCGACCGCCTGGTTCGTAGCCAGGTACTCTATCCAGCTGAGCTACGGACGCGCTGTGGCTTAATATCATTAAGCAGTGCAAGAATGGCGGTGAGGGAGGGATTCGAACCCTCGATACGGCTACAAACCGTATACTCCCTTAGCAGGGGAGCGCCTTCAGCCTCTCGGCCACCTCACCGTCTTGCGGAGGCACATATTACGATTTACCAAAAATAAGTCAAACATTTTCTTGGTAAAAAAAGGAAAAAGTCGCTTAACCGTTGGCTATTTAATCAAAGCGGCGGTTATTCACACTTTTCGTTATAAATCTCCAATCTACAGAGACAAAAAAGGCCAGCCAACCGGCCAGCCTCTCTGAGTAATTAGTAGTTGCCAGACGCAACGTTACCATTACCTTTTTCAGCTTGAATGCGCATGTAGATTTCTTCGCGATGCACAGAAACTTCTTTCGGAGCGTTTACACCGATGCGTACCTGGTTACCTTTCACACCCAGCACTGTTACTGTGACTTCATCACCAATCATTAGAGTTTCGCCTACACGGCGAGTCAAAATTAGCATTCTTTGCTCCTTGAGTAATCTCTGATATTTCTTGCTACGAAGCTATTATCCAACAAAAGTTATATTTTCGTAAACTCTCTTGGAACGAGAAATCAACCCAAAAAGACTTGTTTTTGTTGGATCTCTATCGCTTCATTTGAGGTAATATACGCATCATGCAGTATGTTAGCCGCTTTGTCGACACATTCTGGCAACAGGGCCAGCATCAGTGACTGCTGGGCACAGTGATGTTGCAACACATCGATCCCCTGCTCAGCCAACAACTGATAGGCGCTATCCAGCATACTGCTAACCTGCAACCCGACCGCCGTCAGTAAGCTAACCGGTTCACTATTGCGGATTTTATCGCCGAAAACCAGCCCCAACTTAGCGCACGCATCCTGTTTTATGACGATCGCTGTCTGTTCTGGATGTTCGATCACATTCCATACCGCAATCCCCAACATCTGACACTGCGTGAGCATGCCGGACAAATGTTCGGCCTCAACATCCAAGGTGACCAAATCACGCTGGATAGCCAAACCGCAGACCGCTTTCGGGCAAACTTCCCCTTTCACCAGACTGCCGGCATTGACGTCAAACGTCGACAACACCCGCAACGGCACATTGTTCGCCCAGGCAAACTGCACCGATGGCAGATGCAGGACTTTCGCCCCTTTACGTGCCATCTCTTCCATCGATGGGAAGTCTATCACATCCAGTTTCTGAGCCTGCTTCACGACACGGGGATCGCAGGTGTATATACCGTCAACATCGGTAAAGATCTGACACTCATCGGCTTTCAGCGCGCCAGCCAGTGTCACGGCTGTGGTGTCTGAGCCACCGCGTCCTAACGTGGTGATGTCCCCATTTTCATTGATACCCTGGAATCCAGCCACAATTACGATGTGCTCCTGCGCCAGCAGGTCATCAATGGTAGCGGTATCAATATGCTTAATCGTTGCGTCATTGTGTTGATTGTCCGTCACAATGTTCGCTTGTGCTCCGGTCAGAGAGCGTGCGGCATAGCCCAATTTATTGAGCGTCATCGCCAGCAGTGCCATCGACACTTGCTCACCGGCAGAGAGCAAAACATCAAGTTCGCGTGCGGTGGGTACACTGTCTACCTGTTTGGCCAGTTCCATCAGACGATTAGTCTCACCAGACATTGCCGATACCACCACGACAACTTGATTACCATCATTCTTCGCTCTAATGATGTGTTCAGCGACCGTGTGGATTCTTTCAATTGAACCCACTGAGGTTCCGCCAAACTTTTGCACGATAAGGGGCTTTTTCACCAGTCTTCACCTTCCCAAGACATACGTCTCATTGGGACCGCCTTATACGCAATAAATTGGGTATTCAGACGGTCTGTTATAACAAAAACCAAGCAGCATAATTGGCGTGACGAAATTTTCACCAATTAAACCACTTGGTTGTCAGAAAAAAATTACGCCCAATCAAAATTTATTGATTGAGCGTAGGTTTTTATGTGATTACAGACGCTCGGCAATCCAAGCGTCTACAGACTCTAGTGCGGATGGCAAAGCTCCTGCATCCGTACCACCAGCCTGAGCCATATCAGGACGGCCACCACCTTTGCCGCCAACTTGCTGCGCCACCATGTTGACCAGTTCACCCGCTTTCAATTTGCCAGTCAGATCTTTGGTGACACCGGCAATCAGGCCCACTTTATCGCCTGCGACGTTGCCCAGCATGATGATGCCGCTACCCAATTGGTTTTTCAGCTCATCCACCATGCCACGCAGCGCTTTGTTGTCCGCGCCGTCTAATTGCGCCACCAACACTTTCACACCTGCGATGTCTTTCACCTGATCCGTCAGACTGGCACTGGCTTGTGACGCCAGTTTGTCTTTCAATTGCTGAATTTCTTTTTCCAACGCTTTCGCTTTGGCGGCCGCTTCAGACAGCTTCTCTTCCGATTTCATTTGTAGCGCTTCGATCGCATCCAGAGCCGCTTCACCAGTTACCGCTTCAATACGACGGATACCTGCCGCGATACCGCTCTCAGATGTGATCTTGAACAAACCAATATCGCCCGTATTAGCTGCGTGGATACCACCACAAAGCTCTGTCGAGAAATCCCCCATGGACAGAACGCGTACTTCGTCATCGTATTTCTCGCCAAACAGCGCCATTGCGCCTTTCTTCTTCGCAGACTCAATGTCCATGACGTTGGTTTCGATAATGTGGTTACGACGAATTTGCGCGTTGACCAGGCGCTCAACTTCTTTCAGCTCTGCTGCCGTTACGGCCTCTAGGTGTGAAAAGTCAAAACGTAGGTTTTCTGCTTTCACCAGAGAGCCTTTTTGCGTTACGTGCTCACCCAGAACCTGACGCAGCGCAGCGTGCAACAAGTGCGTTGCTGAGTGGTTTAGCGAGATAGCCGCGCGGCGCTCTGCGTCAACGATAGTGGCGACTTCATCGCCTTTGGCCAGAACGCCTTCCGCCATAACACCGTGGTGGGCGATTGCGTTGCCTAGTTTTTGAGTGTCTTCTACACGGAATACACCGGCTTCAGTGCGGATTTCACCCGCATCACCACATTGACCACCAGACTCGGCGTAGAATGGTGTTTCACCCAGCACGATGATCGCTTTGTCGCCCGCAGATAGAGAATCCACTTCGTTGCCTTCAACGAACATTGCAGCCACTGAGCTAGAACCTTTTGTCCCCGCGTAGCCACAGAATTCAGTCTGCGTATCAACTTTGATGGCTGCGTTATAGTCTGTACCGAATTGACCCGCTTCACGCGCACGCTGGCGCTGCTCTTCCATGGCTTTCTCGAAACCTTCTTCATCAATCGCGAACTCACGTTCACGCGCAACGTCGTTGGTTAAGTCAGCTGGGAAGCCGTAAGTATCGTACAGTTTGAATACGGTTTCGCCGTCAAGCACTTTGCCATCCAGGCCGTCTAGCGCTTCATTTAGAATCGCCATGCCGCGCTCAAGTGTGCGACCGAAGTTTTCTTCTTCGATACGCAGGACTTTTTCGACTACCGCTTGCTGGCGTTTCAGTTCTTCACCGGCAGTGCCCATGATGTCTGCAAGTACGCCGACCAGTTTGTAGAAGAATGCGCCCTGCGCGCCGAGCTTGTTTCCATGACGGACAGCACGACGAATGATACGACGTAGCACATAACCACGCCCTTCGTTGGAAGGCATCACGCCATCCACGATCAGGAATGAGCATGAACGGATGTGGTCTGCGATAACGCGCAGAGACTGGTTCGACAGGTCTTGGTAACCAATGACTTCAGCCGCCGCTTTGATCAGTGTCTGGAATACGTCGATTTCGTAGTTTGAGTGAACGCCTTGCATGATGGCAGAGATGCGCTCGATACCCATACCGGTATCCACCGACGGTTTTGGCAGCGGTTCCATTGTGCCATCAGCGTGGCGGTTGAACTGCATGAATACGTTGTTCCAGATCTCGATGAAACGGTCACCATCTTCTTCCGGTGTACCCGGACGGCCACCCCAGATGTGCTCACCGTGATCGTAGAAGATCTCAGTACATGGACCACAAGGACCGGTATCCCCCATCTGCCAGAAGTTATCAGACTCGTAAGCTTTACCACCAGGTTTATCACCGATGCGTACGATGCGATCAGCAGGAACACCGATTTTCTTATTCCAGATATCAAAAGCTTCGTCATCGGTTTCGTACACGGTCACCAGCAGACGCTCTTGCGGCAGCTTCAGTACTTCAGTCAGAAACTCCCAGGCAAACGCAATCGCGTCTTCTTTGAAGTAATCGCCAAAACTGAAGTTACCCAACATTTCAAAAAAAGTATGGTGGCGGGCAGTAAAACCAACGTTTTCCAGGTCGTTGTGTTTACCACCAGCACGTACACAGCGCTGTGCCGTAGTCGCTCGAGTGTAGGCTCGCTTTTCCAGACCCAGGAAGCAGTCTTTAAACTGGTTCATCCCTGCGTTTGTAAACAGCAGGGTTGGGTCGTTGTGTGGAACCAACGATGAACTTTCTACGATTTGGTGTCCTTTGCTCTCAAAGAATTTGAGGAACGCGTTACGAACCTCATCAGTGCTCATGTACATGCAGCTCTTCCTGAAAATAGTCGAGTGAAAATTTTGCCGTATTGTAGATCATGGCGAACTCTTCGACTAGTTTTCTTGCAGAAAAGCTACAATTGCCGGGTATGAACCCGCTAAGTTGCGGAAATGTGGTGGGAGAATTGGTACCGTTAATCCGGCTGCGCGGTCAAGGCATAACTGATTTGCTCAAAACTGAACCCGCGATACTGCAGAAAACGGACTTGTTTGGCGTATTCTTTCTGATCCTGGGGAACGACACCTTTGAATTTTTTCTCTGCGGTCTGTCTGGCCAGTTCAAACCAGTCTTGGGGTTCGTGCTCAAACGCTTCGTCGATCACCGCATCGGCTACCCGCTTTTGCTTCAGTTCCTGACGGATCCGGCGCTCACCATGGCCTTTGTAGACGTGTTGACGGATCTGGCTTTTGGCGTAACGCAGATCATCGAGAAACTGGTGCTCAAGACAGAAAAGGATAGCCGCCTCGATCTCTTCACTCGGGTAACCTTTGACCGCCAGCTTCTGGTACAGCTCATACTCACCGTGATCACGACGGCTCAGCAGTTGCACCGCGGCTTCTTTGACCGACAAGGTCGGTGGTGTATTTCTCTGATACATAGTTTGCTTGCTCAGATAAGTAAATTACCACCTTCTAAAGAAGGTGGCTTTGTGTGAGCCCCCTAAAAGGGGGGCTTTGTTTAGTCCAGCGCCAATTGCTGCTGCTCTACTCTCTCTTGCTTCTCTTGATGTCTTACATATCGGCGTATTATTTCTTCATTGATTCCAACACTATCGACAAAATAGCCTCTTTGCCAAAAGTGATTACCCCAAAGCCTGTTCTTCCTAAGATGAGGAAACTTGCTAAATAGCTTTAAGGCTATTTTGCCTTTCAATACCCCCATCAACTTGGATATCGAAAGCTTTGGTGGAACCTTTACAACTAAATGTACGTGGTCAACTTGTACGTTTAACTCTACGACTTCACATCCAAGTTGATTACAATAAACATAAATACATCGATAAACTTCTTTA
>NZ_WXWP01000294.1:0-23190 GCF_009904765.1 Vibrio sp. V39_P1S14PM300 | reverse complement strand
CCTGAGGTCGGTTCATGCTTTATCACGAAAATTTTGACGTCATTGTTGTCGGTGGCGGTCATGCAGGAACGGAAGCCGCACTCGCATCAGCTCGCACAGGTCAACGCACTCTGCTGTTGACCCACAATATTGATACATTAGGTCAGATGTCCTGTAACCCAGCGATTGGTGGGATTGGTAAAGGTCATCTGGTCAAAGAAGTCGATGCCATGGGCGGTTTGATGGCCGAGGCCATTGACCATGCGGGTATTCAATTCCGTACACTGAACGCATCAAAAGGTCCGGCGGTTCGAGCCACCCGAGCGCAAGCTGACCGGGCGCTGTACAAAGCGTACGTACGCCAGACGCTGGAAAACACCCCCAATCTGACGTTGTTTCAACAGTCGGTGGATGATCTGATCGTCGAAAATCATCAGGCGGTGGGTGTGATCACTCAGATGGGGCTAAAATTCCGTGCCAAAGCCGTGGTCTTGACGGTCGGGACTTTCCTGGGCGGAAAGATCCACATCGGAATGGAGAGTTCATCCGGGGGGCGCGCGGGCGATCCTCCGTCGATCGCACTGGCGGATCGTCTGCGCGAACTGCCGTTTCGGGTCGATCGTCTTAAAACCGGCACACCGCCGCGCATTGATGCGCGCAGCGTCGATTTCTCGGTACTGGAAGCGCAACATGGTGACAACCCGACACCGGTGTTTTCGTTCATGGGCCAGCGGGATCAACACCCGCACCAGATCCCATGTTTTATTACTCACACCAACGAGCAGACGCACGATGTGATCCGCGCCAACTTGGATCGCAGTCCGATGTACGCTGGGGTGATCGAAGGGATCGGGCCACGTTACTGCCCGTCGATCGAAGATAAGGTGATGCGTTTTGCCGACAAAAACAGTCACCAGATCTTCATTGAACCGGAAGGCCTGACGACGCACGAATTATACCCGAACGGCATCTCAACCAGTCTGCCGTTTGACGTTCAGGTGCAAATTGTGCGCTCGATGAAAGGTTTTGAAAACGCGCACATTGTGCGTCCGGGCTACGCGATTGAATACGACTTCTTCGATCCCCGCGATCTGAAGCAGACGTTTGAAACCAAATTTATTCAAGGTTTGTTCTTTGCCGGTCAGATCAATGGCACCACAGGATACGAAGAAGCGGCCGCTCAGGGCCTGATGGCCGGTCTTAATGCCAGCCTGTACAGTCAGGACAAAGACGGCTGGAGTCCGCGCCGTGATGAAGCGTACGTAGGGGTTCTGATTGACGATTTGTCCACCATGGGCACCAAAGAACCGTACCGGATGTTCACTTCCCGTGCGGAATACCGCCTGTTGCTACGTGAAGACAACGCCGATCTGCGTCTGACCGCGAAAGCGCATGAATTGGGGCTGATCAGCGAAGCGCGTTGGGCACGCTTTAACCAGAAAATTGACAACATGGACCGCGAGCGCCAGCGTCTCAAAGAGACCTGGATGAACCCCAATTCTGCTGGTGTAGCATCACTTAACCAGTTACTGAAAACGCCAATGGTGCGTGAAGCCAGCGGTGAGGATCTGTTGCGTCGTCCGGAAATGACCTACGATCAACTGACTCAACTGGACGCGTTTGCCCCGGCGTTAGCGGATCGTCAGGCGGCCGAACAGGTCGAAATTCAGGTGAAATACGAAGGTTACATCAAGCGTCAGCAGGATGAGATCGAAAAATCACTGCGTCATGAACACACCAAATTGCCGCTGGATCTCGATTACTCCGCGGTCAAAGGGTTGTCCAATGAAGTGGTGGCCAAACTGAGTGAGGCTAAACCAGAAAGCATTGGTATTGCATCGCGCATCTCTGGCATCACGCCGGCTGCGATTTCTATCTTACTGGTGCATCTGAAAAAGCACGGCATGCTGAAAAAAGGCGAGGACGTCGCATGAGCGCACTACGCAGCACACTTGATGCGCTGATCGCGCAAACCGACTTGTTGGTGTCTGAGCGTCAGCGTGAGCAACTGGTAGGGTATGTGACCCTGCTCGACAAGTGGAACAAGGCCTACAATCTGACTTCGGTGCGTGATCCGCAGGAGATGATGGTTAAACACATTCTGGATAGCATCGTTGTCAGCCCGGCGCTGGATGGCGAGCGCTTTATCGATGTCGGAACTGGCCCGGGGCTGCCGGGCATTCCGCTGGCGGTGATGAATCCGGACAAACAATTCGTGCTGCTCGACAGTCTTGGTAAGCGCATTCGTTTCATCAAGCAAGTGTTGCACGAGCTCAGCATCAGCAACGTCACGCCTGTGCAGAGCCGGGTGGAACAGTATCAGCCCGACGTGCTGTTTGACGGGGTACTCAGCCGCGCGTTTGCCTCCATCACCGACATGGTGGAATGGTGCCACCATCTGCCCAAAACGTCGGGGGGCGTGTTTCTCGCGCTCAAAGGTCAACTCCCGCAGGATGAGATCGACCAGTTGCCGGAGTGGTGTTCTGTGATCGGTATCAAAGCTTTGACAGTTCCTGAATTGGAAGGTGAGCGTCATCTTGTAATCTTATCGCGCAAGGGATAACAGCGAGGCATAACGTGGGAAAAATCGTAGCGATCGCCAACCAGAAAGGTGGTGTTGGTAAAACAACAACGTGTATTAACTTAGCGGCGTCCATGGCGGCCACTAAGCGTAAGGTGCTGGTGATAGATCTCGACCCTCAGGGGAACGCCACTATGGCCAGCGGCATCGACAAATATCAGGTCGAGGCCACCGCCTACGATCTGCTGGTCGAAGAGCTGCCGTTTGAGCAGGTGGTGTGCCAGAAAACCACAGGCTATTACGACCTGATCGCCGCCAACGGTGACGTCACCGCGGCCGAGATCAAACTGATGGAAGTGTTTGCCCGCGAGATCCGGCTGAAAAACGCGCTCGCGTCAGTTCGCGATAACTATGATTTCATCTTTATCGATTGTCCGCCGGCACTTAACCTTCTTACAATCAACGCGATGGCAGCGGCTGACTCTGTGTTGGTGCCGATGCAGTGTGAGTATTTTGCGCTGGAAGGGCTGACCGCATTGATGGATACGATCAGCAAGCTGGCTGCCGTTGTGAATGAAAATCTGAAGATTGAAGGGTTGCTGCGTACCATGTACGACCCGCGTAACCGCCTTTCCAATGAAGTGTCTGATCAGCTGAAAAAGCATTTCGGTAACAAAGTCTACCGAACCGTTATTCCTCGTAATGTTCGTCTGGCCGAAGCGCCGAGTCACGGCAAACCTGCCATGTATTACGATAAGTATTCGGCTGGCGCGAAAGCGTATCTGGCACTGGCCGGCGAAATGCTGCGTCGCGACGAAGTACCCGCATAATTCAACCAATAGGAATTCTTCTGCATGTCTAAACGTGGTTTAGGAAAAGGGCTGGATGCGCTCTTAGCCACCAGCTCATTTGCCCGTGAGAAACAACACATTGCCACCCAGAGTCAGGCGTTGTCCTCCGATGGCGAACTGCGGGATCTGGCGATCACCAGCCTGCAGCCAGGGGTGTATCAACCGCGTAAAGACATGGCACCGGAAGCGCTGGAAGAGCTGGCGGCTTCGATTCAGTCGCAAGGCATCATTCAGCCGATCGTGGTGCGTCAGGTCGCGGACGACAAATTTGAAATTATTGCCGGCGAGCGTCGCTGGCGTGCGGCCCGTCAGGCGGGCTTACGTCAGGTGCCGTGTTTGGTGAAGAACGTCCAGGATCGGGCGGCGATTGCCATGGCGTTGATTGAAAACATTCAGCGTGAAAACCTCAATGTGATCGAGGAGGCGCAGGCACTTGAGCGTCTGCAGGACGAATTTACTCTGACCCATCAACAGGTCGCCGATGTGATCGGTAAATCCCGCACCACGGTCAGCAATCTGCTGCGCCTGAACCAGCTGGACGATCAGGTCAAGCAACTGGTGGCGGAGAAACTGCTCGAAATGGGTCATGCTCGCGCCCTGCTGGCGCTGGAAGGCGAACAACAGTGTGAGATTGCACAGCAGGTTGCCAAAAAGCAACTGACAGTACGTCAGACGGAAAAGTTAGTCAAAAAGTGTCTGGCACCCCAAGCTGACACGAAAAACGTGCCAGAAGACGCTGACGCACAACAAATGTCACATAAACTGAGCGAAATTCTCGATGCTAAAGTGTCGATTGTGCGCTCGAAGGACGGTAAGGCTAAAATGACGATTAGTCTTGATGAGCCTCACAAATTAGAGCAGTTAATTGCCAAGCTCGAGAGCTAAATGAGATAATTGATTTAAATCAATTGTGCAAAAAATGATTTCTTGAACGAAAGTTGTCGGTTTGTAAACAAAATTGTAACTTTTTGCGGCGTTTCAATTGCATTAAGTCCGACTCACCGTATAATTTTCGCCAATTTCCAGAGCCCGGAATCGTCAGGCTGTTGGAGTTAACTAGAGGTACGAATACATGGTAGCTGCGTTGGCTAGACCAGGACGAGAGCTTGCTAAGCAATTGTTAATGATCCAGTCCGGCGCGGTTATGTTTGTGGCAGCAGGGATGGCGGTAGCCGTGAATGCTGAATGGGGACTTTCAGCGCTGGTTGGCGGCGGCATATTTGTCGTGGCCAATGCGGTATTCGCGCTGTGTGCTTTTATGTTTAGTGGAGCTCGCGCTGCAAAGCGAATCACGGCCTCTTTCTACACAGGCGAAGCACTCAAAATCCTCATCACGGTTGCACTTTTCTCCGTTGCCTACATGTATATGCAGGTGGAACTTGTTCCCCTGAAACTAACCTATTTGCTGGCTCTAGGTATTAATATCTGTGCGCCAGTGCTATTCATTAACAACAAAAAATAGGACGAGTTATGGCTGCGCCAGGTGAAGCGCTAACATCGGCCGGATACATTGATCACCACTTGACAAACCTGTCTCTTGCGAAGATTTCTGAGCATTACGATTTAGGTCTATCAATTAGTGAGACAAGTTTCTGGAACGTACATATCGATAGCCTGTTTTTTTCTTTGTTTACAGGACTGATTTTCCTATGGATTTTCCGTTCAGTGGCGAAGAAGGCAACAGCAGGTGTACCAGGTAAGCTTCAGTGTGCTGTAGAAATGATCGTTGAATTTGTCGCGGATAACGTCAAAGACACGTTCCATGGACGCAACCCACTGATCGCGCCTTTAGCACTGACTATCTTTTGTTGGGTATTTTTGATGAACGTGATGGACCTAGTCCCGATCGACTTCTTACCGTACCCAGCTGAGCATTGGCTCGGTATCCCTTACTTGAAAGTGGTACCTTCTGCTGATGTGAATATCACCATGGCTATGGCTCTGGGCGTTTTTGCTCTGATGATCTACTACAGCATCAAAGTAAAAGGCCTGGGTGGGTTTGCCAAAGAACTGGCTCTACATCCATTTAATCACCCAATCATGATTCCGTTTAACCTGCTGATTGAAGTGGTCTCGCTGCTGGCGAAACCTCTGTCACTCGGTATGCGTCTCTTCGGTAACATGTTCGCGGGTGAGGTTGTATTCATTCTTTGTGCGGCAATGCTACCATGGTGGCTACAATGGATGGGTTCACTACCGTGGGCTATTTTCCATATTCTGGTTATCACGATTCAGGCCTTCGTATTTATGATGTTGACCATCGTTTATCTATCGATGGCACACGAAGATTCTGATCACTAATATTTTTTTAAGCTTTATTTATCGGGCACTCTAAGCCAAAAACTACAAATTGGAGATAGTAATGGAAACTTTACTGAGCTTTTCTGCAATCGCCGTAGGTATTATCGTCGGTCTTGCTTCTCTTGGTACTGCGATTGGTTTCGCACTTCTAGGTGGTAAATTCCTTGAAGGTGCTGCACGTCAACCAGAAATGGCTCCTATGCTGCAAGTTAAGATGTTCATCATCGCTGGTCTACTTGATGCGATCCCTATGATCGGTATCGTAATCGCACTTCTGTTCACTTTCGCGAACCCATTCGTTGGTCAGCTAGGTTAATCACTTTTAACGTAAGGCAAACTGCGGTTTGTCCCTGATTAACACTAAGTCCATTTAGAGGGGTAGCTGTTGTGAATATGAACGCAACTCTGCTAGGTCAAGCAATCTCGTTCGCACTGTTTGTGTGGTTCTGCATGAAGTATGTATGGCCGCCAATCATCAAAGCGATCGAAGAACGTCAGAAGAAAATTGCTGACGGTCTTTCAGCCGCTGAGCGTGCTGCAAAAGACTTGGAACTAGCACAAGCCAACGCTTCTGATCAGATGAAAGAAGCGAAGCGCACAGCAACTGAGGTCATCGAGCAAGCGAACAAGCGCAAAGCTCAAATTCTAGACGAAGCTCGCGAGGAAGCTCAGGCAGAACGCCAGAAAATCCTTGCGCAAGCAGAAGCGGAACTTGAAGCTGAACGTAACCGCGCGCGTGATGAACTGCGCAAACAAGTTGCAACTCTGGCTGTAGCTGGTGCTGAGAAAATCCTTGAGCGTTCCATCGATAAAGATGCGCACAAAGATATTCTCGACAACATTACTGCAAAACTTTAAGTCTGGGGGCGCATATGTCTGATTTGACTACTATCGCACGCCCCTATGCTAAAGCAGCATTCGACTTTGCCGTAGAAAAAGGCCAACTGGACCAATGGGGTCAAATGTTGTCTTTTGCTGCGGAAGTTGCTCAAAACGCCCAGATGCAGGAACTGTTAACCGGTTCCGTTGCTGCCGATAAAATGGCAGACATCTTTGTTGCCGTTTGTGGCGAGCAAGTTGATGCAAATGGCCAGAACCTGTTGAAGGTGATGGCTGAGAATGGCCGACTTCGTGCCCTTCCTGATGTTTATGAGCAGTTTTTTGCTCTGAAGCAGGCGCATGAGAAGCAAATTGACGTTGAAGTCACTTCAGCGACTGAGCTTTCTCAGCAGCAACTGGCAGACATCAGCAGCAAACTTGAGCAGCGTCTTGAGCGCAAAGTGAAGCTGAATTGCAGTGTAGATGAGGCCCTACTTGGTGGGGTTATTATTCGAGCCGGAGACTTAGTCATCGATAACTCAGCGCGTGGTCGTTTGAACCGCCTGAGCGATGCATTGCAGTCTTAATGGGGATTGGAGCATGCAACTTAATTCCACGGAAATCAGCGATCTGATCAAACAGCGTATCGAATCTTTCGACGTTGTTAGTGAAGCTCGCAACGAGGGTACTATCGTATCGGTAAGCGATGGTATCATCCGCATCCACGGCCTGGCGGACGTGATGCAAGGTGAAATGATTGAATTACCGGGTGGCCGTTATGCACTGGCACTTAACCTCGAGCGTGACTCGGTTGGTGCGGTTGTAATGGGCCCATATGCTGACCTTAAGGAAGGCATGAAAGTAACAGGTACTGGCCGCATTCTTGAAGTGCCAGTGGGTCCAGAACTGTTAGGTCGCGTAGTGAACACGCTGGGTGAGCCTATCGACGGTAAAGGTCCTATCGAAGCCAAACTGACTTCGCCTGTTGAAGTGATTGCACCAGGTGTAATCGACCGTCAATCGGTTGATCAGCCTGTTCAAACTGGTTACAAGTCAGTTGACTCAATGATCCCAATCGGTCGTGGTCAGCGTGAGCTTGTGATCGGTGACCGTCAGACCGGTAAAACCGCGATGGCGATCGATGCGATCATCAACCAGAAAAACTCTGGTATTTTCTCTATCTACGTCGCGATCGGTCAGAAAGCATCGACCATTGCTAACGTGGTTCGCAAACTGGAAGAGCACGGCGCGCTGGCGAACACCATCGTTGTTGTGGCATCGGCTTCTGAATCTGCAGCGCTGCAATACCTGGCGCCATACGCAGGTTGTGCGATGGGTGAATACTTCCGTGATCGCGGCGAAGACGCACTGATTGTTTACGATGATCTATCGAAACAAGCGGTCGCTTACCGTCAGATCTCTCTACTTCTGAAACGTCCACCAGGCCGTGAGGCTTTCCCGGGTGACGTATTCTACCTTCACTCACGTTTGCTAGAGCGTGCCGCTCGAGTCAACGCGGAGTACGTAGAACGTTTCACTAACGGCGAAGTGAAAGGTAAGACCGGTTCTCTGACGGCTCTGCCTATCATCGAAACGCAAGCTGGTGACGTATCAGCATTCGTACCGACGAACGTAATCTCGATTACCGACGGTCAGATCTTCCTGCAAACTGAACTGTTCAACGCGGGTGTACGCCCAGCGGTTGACCCAGGTATCTCAGTATCTCGTGTAGGTGGTTCTGCTCAGACGAAAATCATCAAGAAGCTGTCTGGTGGTATCCGTACCGCTCTGGCTGCTTACCGTGAACTGGCAGCATTCGCGCAGTTCTCTTCTGATCTGGACGAAGCGACGAAACGTCAGCTGGACCACGGTCAGAAAGTAACGGAACTGATGAAGCAGAAGCAGTACGCTCCGATGTCTGTCTTTGACCAGGCGCTGACTATCTTTGCGGCAGAGCGCGGTTACCTGAATGACGTAGAACTGACTAAAGTTCTGGATTTCGAGGCGGCTCTACTATCGTACGCTCGCGGTCAATACGCTGAACTGGCAGCTGAGATCGACAAGTCTGGTGCTTACAACGATGAAATCGAAGCTCAGTTGAAGAAACTGGTAGACGATTTCAAAGCAACCCAAACTTGGTAACAGGTCGGTGGCAGGCTCTGCCACCAACTAATGGAGAGTAACGATGGCCGGCGCAAAAGAGATACGTAGTAAAATCGGGAGTGTAAAAAGCACTCAGAAGATTACGAAAGCGATGGAAATGGTAGCAGCTTCGAAAATGCGTCGTTCTCAAGATGCAATGGAAGCTTCTCGTCCATACGCGGAAACAATGCGTAAAGTGATCGGTCATGTGGCAAACGCAAATCTGGAGTACCGTCATCCGTACCTGGAAGAGCGTGAAGCCAAACGTGTTGGTTACATCATCGTATCCACAGACCGTGGTCTGTGTGGTGGCTTGAACATTAACGTGTTCAAAAAAGCCGTGACGGATATGCAGGCCTGGAGAGAGAAAGGTGCGGACGTTGAGCTGGCTGTAATTGGCTCAAAAGCAACCGCTTTCTTCAACAACAGCGGCGCGAAAGTCGCTGCTCAGGTCTCTGGTCTGGGCGACAGCCCGGTGCTGGAAGATCTGATTGGTTCTGTCAGCGTGATGCTGAAAAAATACGATGAAGGTGAACTGGACCGTCTGTATGTGGTGTTCAACAAGTTTGTCAACACCATGGTTCAGCAACCAACGATCGATCAATTGCTACCTTTGCCTAAATCGGACAGCGAAGAGATGCAGCGTGAGCATTCATGGGACTACATCTACGAACCTGAACCAAAACCTCTGCTGGATACGCTATTAGTGCGTTACGTAGAGTCTCAGGTTTACCAGGGTGTGGTTGAGAACCTTGCTTGTGAGCAAGCGGCTCGAATGATTGCGATGAAGGCTGCAACCGACAACGCGACTAACCTGATTGACGACTTAGAACTTGTGTACAACAAAGCCCGTCAGGCGGCGATTACACAAGAACTGTCGGAAATCGTTGGTGGTGCGGCAGCGGTTTAAGCTTAGGTAAAACGAAACAGTTTAGAGGATTAACGATGGCTACAGGTAAGATCGTACAGATCATCGGTGCGGTAGTCGACGTAGAGTTCCCACAGAGCGAAGTACCTAGTGTATATGACGCTCTAAACGTTACGGACTCAAAAGAACGTCTGGTTCTTGAGGTTCAGCAACAGCTAGGCGGTGGCGTAGTTCGTTGTATCGTGATGGGTAGCTCTGATGGTTTACGTCGTGGAGTGGAAGTGGTTAACACCGGTGCTCCAATTTCAGTACCAGTAGGTACTAAAACCCTAGGTCGTATCATGAACGTTCTGGGTGACGCGATTGACGAGCGTGGTGAAATCGGCGCGGAAGAGACTTACTCTATCCACCGTGAAGCACCAAGCTACGAAGAGCAGTCAAACGAAACATCGCTTCTTGAGACCGGTGTAAAAGTAATCGACCTGATTTGTCCATTCGCGAAGGGTGGTAAAATTGGTCTGTTCGGTGGTGCAGGTGTAGGTAAGACCGTTAACATGATGGAGCTTATCAACAACATCGCACTGCAACACTCAGGTCTGTCTGTATTCGCCGGTGTAGGTGAGCGTACTCGTGAGGGTAACGACTTCTACTTCGAGATGCAGGAAGCAGGCGTAGTAAACATCGAGAAACCAGAAGAATCTAAGGTTGCGATGGTTTACGGTCAGATGAACGAGCCACCGGGTAACCGTCTGCGTGTTGCCCTGACGGGCCTGACAATGGCAGAGCGTTTCCGTGACGAAGGTCGTGACGTACTGCTGTTTATCGACAACATCTACCGTTACACACTGGCAGGTACTGAGGTATCAGCACTGCTGGGTCGTATGCCATCTGCAGTAGGTTATCAGCCTACACTGGCAGAAGAAATGGGTGTTCTTCAGGAACGTATCACGTCAACTAAGCAAGGTTCTATCACGTCTGTACAGGCAGTATACGTACCTGCGGATGACTTGACCGACCCGTCTCCGGCAACCACGTTCGCGCACTTGGATGCAACAGTGGTACTGAACCGTAACATCGCAGCGATGGGTCTATACCCAGCGATCGACCCACTGGATTCAACGTCTCGTCAGCTAGACCCACTGGTCGTTGGTCAAGAGCACTACGACATCGCGCGTGGCGTTCAGCAGACACTTCAGCGCTACAAAGAGCTGAAAGACATCATTGCGATCCTAGGTATGGACGAGCTGTCTGAATCAGACAAGCAAGTGGTATCTCGTGCACGTAAGATTGAGCGTTTCCTAACTCAGCCTTACCACGTAGCAGAAGTATTTACCGGCGACCCTGGTATCTACGTACCTCTGAAAGAGACTCTGCGTGGCTTTAAAGGTCTGCTAGCTGGTGACTACGACGACGTTCCAGAGCAAGCGTTTATGTACTGCGGTGCAATCGACGATGCTATCGAGAACGCGAAGAAGCTATAAGGCTAACTAGGAGGCGATATGGCAGCAATAACCTTTCACCTAGACGTCGTCAGTGCAGAGAAAAAGCTTTTCTCTGGACGTGTTGAAACGTTTCAGGTGACCGGTAGCGAAGGTGAGCTTGGTATTTTCCATGGCCACACACCGCTGCTGACCGCTATCAAGCCTGGTATGGTGCGCATTGTGAAACAGCACGGCCACGAAGAGTTCATTTATGTCTCAGGTGGTATTGTTGAAGTTCAGCCTGGCACAGCGACTGTGCTGGCTGATACGGCAATCCGTGGTGAAGACCTTGACGCAGCGAAGGCAGAAGAAGCCAAGCGTCGCGCTGAAGAGAAGATTCAGAATCAGCATGGCGATATGGACTTCGCGCAAGCGGCCAGTGAACTGGCTAAAGCCATTGCTCAGCTACGAGTAATTGAGCTGACAAAGAAACGTCGCTAATCTTTAGCAACGTGCAGTAAAAGGCGGTCATTTGACCGCCTTTTTGCTTATTTTTTAAAGTAAATTTTCCCGCATCGTTTAACTAATCGACGCGAAGCCGCTACAATCTCCTCAAAAATTTTTTCACAATTCCAACAGGTCACTTTATGAAATTCAGTGCGGTTATTCTGGCTGCGGGTAAAGGCACCCGTATGTACTCTAATAAACCTAAGGTTCTGCATACTCTGGCAGGCAAGCCGATGGTCAAACACGTGATCGACACTTGTGCCGGTTTGGGAGCGCAGAATATCCATCTGGTGTATGGCCACGGTGGCGATCAGATGCACTCGGAGCTGGCCGACGAACAGGTCAATTGGGTCTTGCAGGCAGAGCAATTGGGGACGGGCCACGCGGTCGATCAGGCCTCCGCGCAATTTGAAGACGATGAAAAAATCCTGGTGTTGTACGGTGATGTGCCTTTGATCTCGGAAGAAACCATCGAGAGCCTGCTGGATGCGCAGCCAACTGGCGGGATCGCACTGCTGACTGTTGTCTTGGATAACCCGACCGGCTATGGCCGCATCGTGCGGAAAAATGGCCCGGTTGTGGCGATCGTGGAACAAAAAGATGCCACGGAAGAGCAGAAGCTGATCAAAGAGATTAACACTGGGGTCATGGTCGCCACGGGCGGGGATCTGAAACGCTGGTTGTCCGGACTCAACAACGAAAACGCGCAAGGCGAATATTATCTTACGGACGTGATTGCGGCGGCGCACGATGAAGGACGCGCCGTGGAAGCGGTACACCCGGGCACTCCTATTGAAGTGGAAGGGGTTAACGACCGGGCTCAGCTGGCGCGTCTTGAGCGGGCCTTCCAGTCTATGCAGGCGCAAAAACTGCTTGAGCAGGGGGTGATGTTGCGCGATCCGGCTCGTTTCGATCTGCGCGGTGAGCTGCAGTGTGGCATGGACTGTGAAATCGATACCAATGTGATCATCGAAGGTAACGTCACTTTGGGTGATAACGTGGTGATCGGCAGCGGTTGTGTGCTGAAAGATTGTGAGATTGACGACAACACTGTGGTGCGTCCGTACAGCGTGATCGAAGGGGCCACGGTCGGTGAAGAGTGTACCGTCGGACCGTTTACCCGTCTGCGTCCGGGAGCAGAAATGCGCAACGATTCGCACGTCGGTAATTTTGTCGAAGTGAAAAACACCCGCATTGGCGAAGGCTCAAAAGCCAATCACCTGACGTATCTGGGCGACGCTGAAATCGGTCAGCGTACCAACATCGGAGCTGGTACCATCACCTGCAACTACGACGGCGCCAACAAATTCAAAACTGTGATTGGCAATGATGTGTTTGTCGGCTCCGACAGTCAGCTGGTGGCACCAGTCACTGTGGCGGACGGTGCGACCATCGGTGCGGGGACGACATTGACCAAGGACGTGGCTCAGGGTGAGTTAGTGATCACTCGCGTAAAAGAGCGCACCATTGCGGGCTGGCAGCGTCCGGTAAAGAAAAAGTAATGCGATAGAGCAATCCAACGCCGCTGTATACAGCGGCGTTGTGCTATCTGGGCTAGTGGCCCGGAATGGCAATGCGTTTTTCCAGCCAGCGAACGCTTTGTGATACCAGTAAGATAAGCAGCAAGTACTCCAGAACCAGAAAAGTATAGATCTCCAGCGGTAAGTACTCATTCACCACCAGCTCATTGGCCCGGCGGGTCAGATCACTCAAACCGATCACACTGACCAGCGATGACATCTTCAGAATATAGACAAACTGATTGCCCAGTGGCGGCAGGATGTGACGAAATGCCTGTGGCAGAATGATCAGGCGCATTTTCTGCCCGTAGCTGAGTCCCAGCGATTCCGCTGCTTCGTGCTGGCCACGCGCAATTGCCTGAATCCCGCCTCGAAATACCTCGGCCATAAATGCGCTTTCGGCGACAGTCAGGGCAATCACGCCAGCCCAGAAATGATTCAGTGAGATGTCCAGCAGCGTAGGCATGCCGTAATAGACCCACAACAACAGCACCAGCACTGGAATGGAGCGGATGACCTCGACATACAAGCGGTTCAGCCATTGTAGGAGGCGCGACTCTGACAACGCCAGCAGTGCCACCAGCAGACCGAGTGTCATCGCCAGCAGCATGCTCAGCAGCGACACCTGAATGGTGTCGTTAAAGCCCGCCAGCAAAAAGCTCAGGTTGGTGCGCCCTTGTTCGGTAGACGGATCGAGCACATACCATCCCCATTGATAATCTGAGCATCCTGTCAGTAGCAGGAGCGAGAGCAGTAATAAATATCGACCCGTCACACTACACCTTGTATTGGCTAAAAAAATCCGTTTGTTGCTGCTATGTTATCAGTGATTTTGCCTCGAACGTAATAACTTTAAGGATAGCGAAAATGAACAAGTTCATACTGGCATTGGGAATGTGTGTTCTGGCCATCGGTCAGGCGTGGGCGGAGACCAGCCGGCTGCAGCAGATCCTCGACAGCGGCGTGCTGCGGGTCGGTACCACCGGAGACTGGAATCCAATGACGATGAAAGATCCGGCCAGCAATGGTTATCGCGGCTTTGATATCGATGTGACCACGGCGCTGGCCAGCGATCTCGGGGTCAAAGTGGAGTATGTTGCCACCGACTGGAAAACGCTGGTCAATGGCATCACCGCCAACAAATACGACATTACCGGCAGCGCCTCTTTGAACATGTCCCGAGCTAAAGTGGCCGGTTACAGTCAGCCGTATTTTTATCTGGCATTTGTGCCTGTGGTGCAGAAAAAAGATCTGGTCAGGTTTTCGGACTGGTCTGACTTTGATCAGCCCAATGTCAAAGTGGCCGCGACGCTTGGTACCGTACAGGAAAAAATGGTCAAAGAGTTTTTCCCGTCAGCGCAGCATATTGTGATTGAAGCACCGGCGCGCGATTTTCAGGAATTGCTGGCCAAACGCGCAGACGTATCGGTCACGTCGAATGTTGAAGCTGCCACCTTAGTGGAAAAGTTCAGCCAACTGGCGATCGTACCCGTAAAAGCCCCGCGTCGTCCGACTCCGATCGCGATGTTGCTCCCTCAGGATGACCAGGTGTGGATCAACTACATCAACCATTGGATCGAATTGAAGAAAACCCAGGGCTTTTTCACACAGACGGCGCAAAAGTGGGGCCTGACCAGCCTGTAGGCTGAGTGAAAAAAGAGCCGCAGTCTGCGGCTCTGATGGTGTGATTACTCTTCGCTGACCACCCGGGCGTTGTCCGGTGTGGTGAAGTGTTGTCTCAGGGCACGATTGGAAATCACGTACCCCAGCCACAGCCCGCCCATGCAAATCAGGATAGCGATGCCGGTGACCATTTGCGCCTGGCTAGCCATTGCGGCGACCAGAGCGCTTGCCAGGCTGCTGACACAAATTTGCAGGCTGTTCTGCAAGCCAGCGGCCGTGGCTGGGCTTTGCTTGGCACTCGACAGGGCACGGTTGACCACAATTGGGTACATCGCGCCATTGGCGACAGCCAGCAAACAGAAAGGGGCCAGAATCGGCCAGATCGAGCTCAGTTGCCACTGCGAAGCAATGAACACCAGCAAGCTGGCTACACTGAACAGGCCCAACAGCTGTTTAAGAATTTTCTCGTCACCGAATTTTTTTACGGCGACTTTCCCCAGATAACCACCCGCAATAAAAGCGATGGTTTGTGGGATGAAACTCAGGCCGATGTCTTTCGCGTCATAGCCCAGTTTTGCCATGATTTCCGGCATGCCGGTCAGATACGCAAAAAACGCCGCTGAAGCGGTGGCGTACATCATCACATTGCCCAGGTAAGATTTGGAGTGCAGCAGGGCCTTGATGTCGGTCCCCATCGAGGTTTGTTTGACGGCCACCGTCTCTTTTGACTGCGCCAGAGTTGCTGCCGCCAGGACCACACCAACCAACGTCAGACAGACAAAGATGCTTTGCCAGTTAAACTGGTTGGTTAGGACAACGCCCAGCTGCGGAGCCAGTGCCGGAGACAGAGCCACCAACGGCATAATGGTGGCAAACAACTGCTGGCGGGTGGACGCATCGTAGCGTTTTATCACCATAGCCTGCCAGATCACCGCTGGAGCGCATACGCCGATGGCCTGCACGAAACGCAACGTCAGCAGTTGCCACACCTGATCACAGAAAGCCAATCCAAGTGAAGCCAGAGTGAACACCAGCATGCCGCTGAACAGAGTGTTGCGGTGGCCAAACTTGTCCGAAGCCAGTCCCCAGAGCAGTTGACCGCTGGCCATACCGATCAGAAAGACCGTCAACGACAGCGCTATCTGTTCCGGCCCGGTGGCAAAATCGGTTTCCATTGCTTTGAACGCCGGCAGATACATATCGGTGGCAACAAACGCCAGCATCGACAGCGCGGCAAGATAGAAAAGTTGTAACTTGGATACTTTCATAACGTTTCCATTCAAAATTATTCATCAGTTGTTCTGGTGCGGAATCCACCATTTTTATTCACTTAGTTATTGTATTTTTCGCTTTTAAGAAAATGAAACGTTAATATTTGCAGTTATCAATCAAAAAATTTGAAAGGTGGATCATGAGTCTGTTTTCCAAATCGTCGCTGGAGATGGTCGATACCGTTGCCCGCTTAGAGAGTTTCACCGCCGCGGCTGATGTGTTGCATCGGGTGCCGTCGGCCATCAGCTACAGTGTACGTCAGTTGGAAAAAGAGCTCGGCGTGATCTTGTTTCGTCGTCTGCCGCGCAAAGTGGAGCTGACCCCGGCCGGAGAACTGTTTCTGGCGGAGGCGCGTCTCATGCTGAGACAGATGGAAGAGATCAAGGCGCAGACCCGCCGCGCTGCGCACGGTTGGCAGAAAACGCTGCGCGTGACACTGGATAACGTGGTGAAACTGGACAAAATGAAACCGTTGGTGGAGGACTTTTATGCCACGTTTCAGCACGCCGAACTGCAGATCAATATGGAAGTGTTCAACGGCTCCTGGGAGTCGATTTCACAGGGGCGGGCGGACATCGTGATTGGGGCCACAGCCGCGGTGCCGGTCGGCGGCGATTTTGAGGTGAAAGACATGGGGGTACTCGATTGGGCGTTTGTGATGTCGCCGAGCCACCCGTGTGTGCGTGAGCAGACCTTGAGTGAAGCGTTTGTCAGTCAGTTTCCGGCCATTTGCCTCGATGACACATCGAACGTGTTGCCCAAGCGGCATACCGTGCATTATCCCGGGCAGCGACGTTTGCTGCTGCCGAACTGGTACAGTGCGATTGAGTGCCTGAGAAACGGGGTCGGGGTCGGTTACATGCCGCGCCATATTGCCCAGCCGTTGATCGCGGAGGGCTTGCTGGTGGAAAAAATCCTCGCCGAAGAGCGACCGCTCAGCCATTGTTGTCTGGTATGGCGTAAAGATGAGAATCATAAAATGATCGAGTGGATGGTGGATTATCTCGGCTCCAGCCAACAGCTCTATCAGGATTGGCTACAGGCCCATTAGCATCCGGACAATAAAAAACGCCGGTGGGGAGCCGGCGTTTTGGTGGTCATCTGGAGTTATGGGCGTTCAAACACCGTCGCGATCCCCTGACCCAGACCGATACACATGGTGGCCAGGCCGTATTTCGCGCCTTTGGCTTCCATCAAGTTGATCAGCGTAGTGGAAATGCGCGCGCCGGAGCACCCCAGTGGGTGACCGAGTGCGATCGCACCGCCGTTGAGGTTCACTTTCTCGTCGACCACATCCAGCAGGCCAAGATCTTTGGCACACGGCAGTGACTGCGCGGCGAACGCTTCGTTAAGCTCAATCACGTCCATGTCGTCAATGCTCAGTCCGGCGCGTTTCAGCGCTTTTTGCGTCGCGGGGACCGGGCCGTAACCCATGATGGACGGATCGCAGCCGGCAATAGCCATGGCCCGCACTTTTGCACGGATGGTTAGACCGAGCTCGTTGGCTTTGTCTTCACTCATGATCAGCATCGCGGCCGCGCCGTCAGACAGAGCAGAAGACGAACCAGCAGTGACGGTGCCGTGTGCCGGGTCAAACACCGGACGCAGCTGAGACAGACCTTCGACCGTGGTTTCCGGGCGGATCACCTCGTCAAAGTCGAGGGTGAACAGTGTGCCGTCCGGGCCGTGTCCTTCCGTGGGCAGGATTTCGTTTTTGAACCGGCCTTCCAGTGTCGCGGCGTGTGCTCGGGCGTGAGAGCGGGCGGCAAATTCGTCCTGCTGCTCACGGCTGATGCCATGCAACTTGCCCAGCATTTCTGCTGTCAGGCCCATCATGCCGGCGGCTTTGGCGACGTTCTTGGACATTTTCGGGTGGAAATCGACGCCGTGTGTCATTGGTACGTGACCCATATGTTCCACACCACCAATCAGACAGATGTCCGCATCACCGACCATAATCGCGCGCGTACCGTCATGCAGAGCCTGCATGGACGAACCACACAACCGGTTGACGGTGACCGCACCGATTTCGATCGGCAGGCCTGCCAGCAGCGCGGCATTTCGAGCAACGTTGAAGCCTTGCTCGAGAGTCTGTTGTACACAGCCCCAGTAGATATCTTCGATGTCACCTGGATTCACCTGAGGGTTACGTTCCAGCAGGCCTTTCATCAGGTGCGCCGACAAATCTTCGGCGCGTGTGTGACGGAACGCGCCGCCTTTGGAGCGACCCATAGGTGTGCGCAGACAATCAACAACTACTACGTTTTTCATTTGGTATCCCTCCTAGATAGAACCGGCTTGTTGCGTGCCGTAAAAGCTCTGGTTGTTGGCTGCCATATCCAGCAGTAGCTGAGGCACCTGATACATCGCACCCAGCGAGGCGTATTGCTTCGCCATCTCGATGTAGTTTCTGATCCCCAGGCTGTCGAGGTAACGACACACCCCGCCGCGGAATGGAGGGAAGCCCAAACCGTAGACCAGTGCCATATCTGCTTCTTGCGCAGAGGCAATGATGTTTTCCTGCAGGCACAACACCACTTCGTTGATCATCGGGATCATCATACGTTCGATCAGTGTTTGATCATCGAACTCCGCCGGTGCGGTACACACGTCGGCCAGCAGCGGAACGATCTCATCGGTGAAAGTTTTCTTCGGTTTGCCTTTGCGATCCGTGGAGTAGCTGTAGAAACCGTGGCCATTCTTTTGACCGTAACGGTTGGCTTCATACAAAGCATCAATGGCATCGCGGCCTTGCTTGGCCATACGCTCAGGGAAACCTTGTGCCATAACGGCTTGCGCGTGGTGCGCTGTGTCGATGCCGACCACATCCAGCAGATACGCCGGACCCATAGGCCAACCGAACTGGCGTTCCATGACTTTATCAATCCGGGTGAAATCTGCGCCATCACGCAACAGCATGCTGAAACCACCGAAATACGGGAACAGCACCCGGTTGACGAAAAAGCCCGGGCAGTCGTTGACCACGATTGGGGATTTGCCCATCTTAGCTGCGTATGCCACCACGCGGTTGATGGTATCTTGTGAGGTTTTCTCACCGCGGATAATCTCCACCAGCGGCATGCGATGAACCGGGTTGAAGAAGTGCATACCACAGAAGTTTTCCGGACGTTGCAGCGATTTTGCCAGCAGGTCAATCGGAATGGTGGAAGTGTTGGAGGTCAGCACAGTGTCTTCACCAACGTTTTGCTCTACTTCGCTCAGAACCGCGGCTTTTACTTTCGGGTTTTCGACCACGGCTTCCACCACGATATCGGCTTGTTCAATACCGGCATAGTGCAGGCTCGGAGTGATCGAAGCCAGAATGCCGGACATCTTGAAGCCGTCGATACGGCCGCGCGCCAACTGCTTGTTCAGCAGCTTCGCGGCTTCGGTCATACCGAGATCCAGTGACGGCTGAGCGATGTCCTTCATCAAAACCGGCACCCCCTTCAGCGCCGATTGGTAGGCGATGCCGCCTCCCATGATCCCGGCGCCAAGGACGGCGGCCCGTTGGGTGTCTTTATCGGCGGCTTTACCCGCTTTTTTGGCCAGACTCTTGATGTACTGATCGTTGAGGAACAACCCCACCAGAGACTTGGCTTCTTCGGACTTGGCCAGCTTGATGAAGTGTTGACGTTCAATCACCAGCGCGGCATCACGCTCGCTGCGAGCGCCCGCTTCGATGGTCATGACCGCGGCCATTGGCGCCGGGTAGTGCGGGCCGGCTTTTTGCGCCACCAGACCTTTCGCCATGGTGAAACTCATCGTGGCTTCCAATTTGCTCAGCGTCAGCGCGGAGGTTTTCTCACGGCGGCGACGTTGCCAGTCCAGTTGTTCATTGATCGCTTGCTGGAGGGTCGTCAGTGCGGATTCGCGCAAGGTCTCGCTGTCAACCACCGCATCCAGCAGACCCACCTTGAGTGCTTCGTCAGCGCGGCAGGCTTTACCCTGGGTGATGATTTCCATTGCGCTGTCAGCGCCGATCACGCGTGGCAGGCGTACACAGCCACCAAAACCCGGCATGATGCCCAGTTTGGTTTCCGGCAGGCCGATGCTGGTGGTTTTATCACCAATGCGCATGTCAGTAGCGAGTACACACTCACAACCGCCGCCCAGAGTATGACCTTTGACCACCGACACGGTAGGAACCGGCAGATCTTCCAGTTTATTAAAGATGCTGTTGGCAAACTGCAGCCATTGATCCAGTTCTTGCTCTGGCTTGGCGAACAAACCCAGAAATTCGGTGATATCAGCCCCAACGATAAAGCTGTCTTTGTCAGACGTCAGCAACAGGCCTTTTAGGCCGGGATGGGCGTTCAGTGCGTCGAGCGCTTTATCGAGTGATTCCAGTGTTGCCAGATCCAGCTTGTTGACTGAATTGGGAGAGCAAAATCTGAGCTCGGCAATACCGTCTTGTAATTCCTTTACCTGTAGGGTGTTGGCTTGGTAAATCATTGTCTATCTCCATGACCTACAATCTGCGATTGTGTGTAGAGGTAAGTCGTTATACTTTTTGTTCTGGTTAGACCAGTGATGATTAGTGTGGACCTGTGATTGTTGAATTTCAATACATTTTTTAAACAAGTGTTTAACATTGTGCGATTGAGCAGATCCTCCCTCCCTTTCATAGGGCCTCGTGATACACTGGGCGTGAATGCATCAACCCCAGTGAAACAATGAACGATCTGCCGTATCTGATCCCTGCCGCGCCAGCGGTGTTTGAAGAAGAAATCAAAAAGAGCCTTTTTATTACGTATTTGGCCCATACCCCCTGCGTGGAAGCGGCAAAAGGGTTCGTAGAGCAGATCAAAACCAAACATTCTGATGCCAGGCATAACTGCTGGGGGTTTGTGGCTGGTCGGCCTGAAGACTCCATGTTGTGGGGATTCAGTGACGATGGCGAACCGTCCGGTACGGCGGGTAAACCGATTCTGGCGCAGTTATCGGGATCCGGGGTGGGAGAGCTGACCGCGGTGGTGACGCGCTATTCTGGTGGCATCAAGCTTGGTACGGGCGGGTTAGTCAAGGCGTATGGGGGCGGAGTGCAGCAAGCACTTAAGCGGCTTCAAACTATCGAGAAAAAAATCACCACTCATTTGAGACTCCAGTTAGACTATGCTTTCATGCCGATAGCTCAGTCGTTGTTGGTTCAGTTTGGTGCCAGGGAAGTGGACGCCAGCTACAGCGACATGGTCGAGTTAATCGTCGAGGTCGAGCGACGGCAGGCAGACGGATTAACTCAGAGTATTATTAATAAAAGTGGCGCTCAAGCCGTGGTGTTCCCGTTAACCGGGACTTAAAAGGAAGTCAGAAGCCAATCGCTTCACGCATCAGAAAGCAATGCAATTTCGATCTATTATCCGAATCGTCGGGCTGCTGCTCGCCTTGTTTAGTGTTTCCATGCTGATGCCAGCACTGGTGGCACTGATTTATCGCGACGGAGCTGGCGTGTCATTTGTAACCACATTTTTTGTTCTGCTGTTTTGCGGGGCAGTTTGTTGGTTCCCAAACCGGCGTCACAAGCACGAACTGAAAGCCCGCGATGGTTTTTTGATTGTGGTGTTATTCTGGACGGTTATCGGCAGTGCCGGAGCATTGCCGTTTCTGATCTCAGACAATCCGAATGTCTCGGTCACGGACGCGTTTTTTGAGTCGTTTTCGGCGTTAACCACAACTGGTGCCACCGTGATTGTCGGATTGGATGAATTGCCCAAAGCGATCCTGTTTTATCGTCAGTTCCTGCAATGGTTTGGCGGCATGGGGATTATCGTGTTGGCGGTCGCCATTCTGCCGGTACTGGGGATCGGCGGTATGCAGTTATATCGGGCGGAAATCCCGGGCCCGGTGAAAGACAAGAAGATGACTCCCCGTATTGCCGAAACCGCCAAGGCGCTGTGGTACATCTATCTCAGCCTGACAATTGCATGCGCTACGGCATTCTGGTTGGCGGGTATGACACCGTTTGATGCCATCGGCCACAGTTTCTCGACCATCGCGATTGGGGGATTTTCCACCCACGATGCGAGCATCGGTTACTTCGACAGCTACGCCATCAATATGATTACGGTGTTTTTCTTGCTGGTGTCTGCGTGTAACTTCACTTTACATTATGCGGCGTTTGCGTCTGGGGGCGTTCATCCTAAGTATTATTGGCGCGATCCTGAGTTCCGTGCGTTTATTCTGATTCAGGTGATACTGTTTACCATCTGTTTTCTAATGCTGCTCAGCCACCACTCCTATAACTCATTTTATGACGCGTTTGATCAGGCGTTATTCCAAACGGTTTCCATTTCGACCACCGCAGGCTTCACCACCACCGGGTTCGCGGACTGGCCGCTGTTTTTACCGGTACTGCTGTTGTTCTCTTCTTTTATTGGCGGCTGTGCGGGGTCAACCGGTGGCGGGATGAAAGTGATCCGGGTGTTATTACTGACGCTACAGGGTGCGCGTGAACTTAAGCGGTTGGTGCACCCTCGGGCGGTTTATACCATTAAAGTGGGTGGCAGCGCGCTGCCGCAGCGGGTGGTGGACGCCGTCTGGGGATTTTTCTCGGCTTATGCGCTGGTGTTTGTTGTGTGCATGCTCGGATTGATTGCGACTGGCATGGATGAACTGAGTGCGTTTTCAGCCGTCGCTGCGACCTTGAACAACCTGGGGCCCGGACTAGGGGAGGTCGCGCTGCATTTTGGTGACGTGAATGACAAAGCCAAGTGGGTATTGATTGTTTCGATGCTGTTTGGCCGACTGGAAATCTTTACTTTATTAATACTGCTAACCCCAACATTCTGGCGCAGTTAAGGAGATATTGTGGCGAAAGCTCTGTTTCTGTATTCAACCCGCGAAGGGCAGACCAAAAAAATCCTCCATCATATCGCTGCGCAATTGCCTCATCATGACATTGAAATGGTGAATTTACTCGATGTTGGCCAGTTGGATTTATCCCAGTACGAGCGGGTATTGATTGGCGCCTCGATCCGTTATGGCAAACTGCACAGTAAACTGTATCAGTTTATTGATGCGCATCAGGCGCAACTGACTCAGCACAAAGCCGCGTTTATCTGCGTCAACTTGACTGCGCGTAAAGAAGAACTGGGTAAGGACACACCGGAAGGCAGTGCGTATATCCAAACCTTTCTGAAAAAGTCCCCATGGCACCCTTCCTTAATAGGTGTGTTTGCCGGGGCGCTGTATTACCCGCGTTACCGTTGGTTTGACCGCATGATGATTCGCCTGATCATGACGTTAACTGGTGGAGAGACCGATACCAGTAAAGAAGTCGAATATACCAACTGGAAAAAAGTCGATCTTTTTGCGGTTGAGTTTAAGAATCTGTAGAGATAAAGGTGCATTTTAGAGCATTTCGATG
>NZ_WXWP01000017.1:0-23262 GCF_009904765.1 Vibrio sp. V39_P1S14PM300 | reverse complement strand
ATATACACCTATAAAAAAGCACACAAGGTATTCATTATTCTTAATCAATACCGTGCGTGCTTTTATCAGCAATTTTCTGTTGTAACAACGTTAACGGGCTTTGCGCGTCACCATCAACAGCAGGAAGTAGCCACCGCCCATGATCGATACAATAGTCCCAGTCGCAATTTGCATCGGATGCAGCAACACCTGACCAAGCCAGTCTGCCCAAAGCATCAACGTGGCCCCAATCAAGCCGGCAACCAACAATTGCTGCCGTGCCTGCTTCGCCCCCAACATATACGCCATATGTGGCGCGACCAAACCGACAAAAGCGACCGGTCCCATTGTGGCAGTGACCAGCGCGCACATCAGCGCCACCAAGACCAACAACCCTGCGCTCGCCAGTTGAATGCCCAGGCCACGTGCATTGGCAAATTCCCGGCCGATGGAAATCAACGTCAGCCAGCGGGAGGTACACACGGCCACAAAGCACAACACCGATACGGAGCCCATCAACCAGATCGCCTGTTCGGCCTGAACCCGATATGTCGAACCTGACAGCCACAGCAAAATGGTGTAGCTGTCACCACTGCCTTTGGCGAGACAAAATTGCAACAGAGCTTCAATCAAGGCCGTCAGGGCGATCCCGGTGAGCACCAGGCTGGACGGTGCAAAATTGTGTCGGCGTCCAAGAAACAGCAATATCGCCAGAACACTCAGGCTGCCAAACAGCGCAACCGCCCATTGTGCCGAAAACATCCGTTCTCCCAAGACCACGCCCACCAATACCAACGCAAATGTGGCCCCCGACGAGACCCCCAGGATATCCGGGCTGGCCAAAGGGTTGTATATCAATCGCTGCAACACCACACCAGCCATAGCCAGACCTAAACCGGCGAACAGTGCCGTGGTCATTCTTGACCAGCGCAGCAGCCATTGAAACTCGGTCGGCCACATTATCGCGGCGCCGTGGTCGGTAAACTGAAACCCAAGATGCAGCACCACCCCACCCAGCAACACCAATGCCAGCCCCAACACGCGATGTGTTTTCAGGCGCGCACTACCCAGCGGCAGCGAAACCGCCAAATGATCCTGTGCAGACAGTCGACGACGGCTGAACCAGATGAGTGCTGGAGCACCAATCGCAGCAGCGGTCACACCACTTGGGACCATTTGCCCAATCCAGTCACTGATGACTATAGCCAGTGTATCCGTGATCAGCAGTAACACAGCCCCCAACAGGACACTCGCCCACAGCTCCTGATGCGGGGTACGCGCACCGCAAGCCCGCGCGATATTCGGCGTCAGCAAACCGATAAAAGAGATGATGCCCACCATAGTGATCGACGCCGAAACCAGCCAGATGCCGCCCAGCATTAACGCAAAAAATATCGGCACGACATTCAGTCCGCGCGCCGATGCGCCTTGCTGGCCCAGCCGCATCAAAGTCAGAATACGCGGTGCAAACAACAGTAGTGGCAGCGCCAGAGACAGTTTGGGCAACAACCACAGCAGGTCGTCCCAGCCATTCTGCGCCAAATCTCCCGCGCCCCAGATAAAAATATTCTGCGCAAATTGCTGATTGAGAAGAATAATGCCACTGGCGAACGCACCAAGCAGGATATTGACCACCATGCCGGACACCACCAAAGGTAAACCCGTCATGTTGTTCAGGCCGGTGATGACCACAACCAACCCGAATGCCGCGATCGCGCCGCCCATGGCGGCCAATACACTGTATTGCGCTGCCCAATCGGAAAACCAGACATTCACCACCACCAGCGCCAGCCAGGCGCCCGAAGACGTTCCGAGCGTCAGGGGAGATGTCAATGTATTTTGAGTCAACTGTTGCATTAAACTGCCCGCGAGCCCCAACACGGCGCCAACCACAATGGCCATTATTGCTCGTGGCAGTTGTGCATACACAAAGTGAACGTCGGCGAAACTGTCCGCATCCCGACTCATAGTGGCAAGCGACCATTGGACCGGAAAAGTCAGAGCGTTCCCAAACTGGAGACTGATGGCCGCGATCAATACCAAGGCAAAACTGAGAAAAATAAAGTGCTTAGAAGTCATTGCTACGCGGTGACCTCCAACAGACTGTCCGTCACTGCGTCAGCAATATAACGAATGGACATCGCCCCGCCGTAATTCCAGACCGGACGAACGGCATTGAATTTTCCCGCACGCACAAACGGCAGCGCACGCCACAGAACAGATTGCTCGACCTGTTCACGCTGTGGAAACGGTAGAAAATACAGCACATACGCGCTGTCGATGGACGCCAGTGCCGTGAGGCGCTGTTGTGCTATCCCCCATACGGCATCACGCTGAGGTAATGGCGTGTTTAACCCCAATTGGCGCAGCGCATACTGAGTTGTAGAGTTTTCCGTATACAAATACACGGAGGTCGGGTTGGCAAATCGCATCGCCAGCACCTGCGGAAGCGCATCGCCAAACGCCTGATGCAGTCTCTGTTTCTGCATCATCAGATGCGCGTTTAGTTCCGACAACTTCTGCTCCGCCAGAGCCGCTTTGTCCACCACCTGACTCAGCAAACGAAAATGCGCTATCGCCACCTGAGCACTCTGATCGCTGGCCTGGAAATTAGGCAGATAAAGCACTGGTGCGATGGTTTCCAGCACCGGCACCAGATCTTTTTGGGGTGATGCCGCCAGGATCAAGTCCGGCTTTAGGGCGGCAATTTTTTCCAGATTCGGCTCTGCGCGAGTACCAATATCCGTGATACCAGCCGGAGCCTGAGGTGTCACTACCCACTCCCGATAAGCTGGCAGGTTTGGCGCGCCAACCGGCGTAACGCCAAGCTCCAGCAGCTGTTCCAGCAAGTCCCAGTTGAGCACGACAATGCGCTCCGGCACCTGTGGCAGCACCTGCTCGCCACGCGCGTCCGCAATTCGGATTTCGGCCAGAGCTGAGCCCGACAGCAACGTAAAAAAGAACAAATAGAAATATAAGAAGGCTTTACGAATCATGCACATACTACTGCTAGTTTATTGGTTTTAGAATGAACTGTCGGATGCGGATGGTCGATCAGACGAATGTTGGACTGATAGAGATCCGACAAACGTTTTTCGTCAAGCACCCTGTCAGCGGGGCCTTCAAAGGCTACCTTGCCCTGCTTGAGCGCGATAATGTGTGAGGCATAACGAATGGCCAGATTCAGGTCGTGCAAGATAACGATCACGCCGTGTCCTTGCTGATGGTTGAGTTCTGCCAGCAAAGCCATCAACTGATATTGATGATGCACGTCCAGGGCGGAGGTCGGCTCATCCAGGATCAGCACTGGCGCCTGTTGCGCCAACAACATGGAAACCCAGGCACGTTGACGCTCACCGCCAGACAATTGCTCCGCCAATGTGTCAGCAAAGCGCTCAACACCGGTTTTCTGCATGGCATCAGCAATGATCGTCTGATCGTCACTGCGCCAACGCCCCAGCGTGCCACGCCAGGCAAAACGCCCCAACCGGACCAACTCACGTACCGTCAGACCAGCAGAGGTCGGCAGTTTTTGTGGTAAAAATGCGACCGCTTTGGCCAACTCGCGGCTTTTCAATGCGGCCAGTGACTGATTGTTGAGCAACACCACCCCCAGATCCGGCGCTTGCTGGCCCGATAACAAACTGACCAGCGTCGACTTACCAGAGCCGTTGTGACCCAGAATGACCGTCAGTTGATCGGTCGGCACCCTCAACTCATCAATCGACAATATGGTTCTGCCATCACGTATCATGGCAACATTGGATAAATGGAACATTTTTCGCCCCCTTAAAAGCACAACCGCCCAAGATGGGCGGTTGTTGGCGTAAACATTACCAGCGGTAGTTGGCGCTAAGAACAACTTGTCTCGACTGGCCGTAGTAACAGTAATAGTCACAGCCAGAAATGTACTCTTTGTCCAGCAGATTGGTCGCGTTGATCTGAGCCTGCCATTGTGGGGTGATGTCATAAGAGATCATCGCATCCCACAAGGTGTAGCTCGGTACCGTGCGGTTGCTGCTTTTCGGATTGTCTTTTGTCTCACCGATGTAGCGGACACCCGTCGCGAAGTTCCAGCCATACAGGCCCGCGTTTGCCGCATCGTAATTGATCCAGGTCGACGCGCTGTGACGTGGGATCAATGCCACTGACTTACGACCTTGCCCGTTGGTATCTTCCGTTGTTGCATCGGTATAGGTGTAGCTGGCCGTGAGTTTGATATCTTCCGTCACGTAACCGGCCGCTTCCAGTTCAACGCCTTTTGAACGAACTTCGCCCGACTGAGTTTGTACTGACGTCGATGGATTGGTGACCAGCGCATTCTTCTGTGTCAAATCAAACCAGGCCAGGTTGATGTATCCGTCAAAGAAGTCCGGCGTATATTTCACCCCAACCTCTTGTTGCTGACCTTCCAGAGGCTTGTAAAGCTTACCCGTGGCAAGATCTATCGAGCTCAGTACTTCGAACGACTCGGAGTAGCTGACATACGGGGACAATCCGAGCGGCGACAAATACATCACACCGGCGTTGAACGAAAAATTGCCATCATTACGTGACTCACTCTGCGACAGTTTGTCGCTTTCATTGCGCGTTTTCACGTAGTCGTAACGACCGCCAATCACACCCACCCACTGATAGTCCAGCATGGCTTGGTATTGAGCATAGAGACTGGTCTGGGTTTTATTGATACGACGGTCGTGAGCATTGGCCGGATCCAACGGGTTAAAGTTGCCGTACTCCGGATTGAGTGCGTCGATGTCTCCGAAGTTGAAGTTGTCCTCTTCCTTACCTTTGTTTTGGTGGTTCTGGAAATCCACTCCCATTAACACCGTGTTCTCGACCCGGGACGTGTTCCACTTGGCAACGGCTTTGTTATCCACCGTAAAACTGTTGTTGTGCCCATCGCGGAACACGATGCCACGACCGACGACCGTCGATGTGTCACTCGGGAACGCATAAGAACTGCGAAGATACAGATCGTTGTAGGCGTAATTCAGATTTTGCGATAACGTCCAGACATCGCTGGCCTGATGTTCAATCTGATAACCCACCGAAATTTGCGTGCCGCTCATACTTATCGTAATCTGGCTCGCCAAGGTTGGTCGACGGGTCAATTTTGCCATCCGGCGTGTTGATGATGGTGCCATAAGCCGGGAAGAAACCATTGGTTGGCACACCTTCATCATGCAGTACCGATGCCAGCAAGATCAGTTGGGTGTTGTCAGAGACATCAATCGCCAGACTCGGTGCCAGATAGTAACGTTTGGTTTCTGTTCCGTTTAGTTCACCGTCAGTGTTTTTCAGCATCCCCACCAGGCGGTAGCGAACGCTGCCGTCATCATTGGCGTAGTCAGAAATGTCAAAACCCACTGCCTGATGGTTGTTGTTCCCTCCCTCCAGATGCAGTTCACCCTGAGGGACATCGGTTGGTTTCTTCTGAACCGCGTTCACCACGCCGCCCGGAGGTGCTTCACCAAACAGAATAGAAGCGGGCCCTTTGATCAGCTCCACGCGCTCCAGACCATAAGGTTCCAATAACCAGGTGTAGTAACCATCTTTGAACAGACGGCTGCCGTCCAGATACGTGGCGGCGTCAAAACCGCGCACTTTGATCCAATCGGTATCGTTGTCAGCACCATAAGGCTGTGACGTCACGCCCGATGTGTAGCGTAACGCTTCATCCAGTTTTTGTGGATTGCGCTGGGCCATATCTTCTTCTGTAACGATTGACACCGCTTTCGGCGTCTCTTCCATCGGCGTTTCGACTTTCAGTGCGGAAGCCGTGACCACCATCGTTTCCATCACCTGAGGTTGTTCCTGTTCGTCAGCAAAAGCATGAGAAACAAGCGCGATTGGCGCGACACCGTAAGCAATTACACGGCGTACCACTGCGGCCAGGATCGTTTTGCGCGCATGAAGCATGGACAAATGACTCCTAAATAAATTGAGAATTATTCTGATTATCTTTAATATTCCTGCGCATTTTACTGATAAATTTCGCAATTAATAGTCACAATGCGAACAAATCTCATTTAAATTTATCTCAGGTCAATTTTCTATGTTCCAATGGTTTGAAAAGCTCACCGCCCCTTTTCCGGAGGAAGAACCCCAGAAGCCGCCGCGCACTCTGTTCGGGTTTTGCCGTCACTACACCCGTGGCTTCGAAAAGCCGCTGGTCATCATGTCATTGCTCAGCGCGTGTGTGGCGATCGCGGAAGTAACGCTGATCCGTTATATGGGTGAACTGGTCGATATTCTCGGTAGCCAAAATCCAGAGACTTTCTGGGCAGATCAGGGCAATCGTTTATGGACCATGGCCGCGTTGGTCGCGATCATCATGCCTGCACTGGCGTTTTTTCACTCCATGATCATGCACCAGACACTGCTGGGTAACTATCCGATGTCGATCCGCTGGCAAGTACACCGCTACCTGCTCAAGCAGAGCGTCGGTTTTTTCCAGCGTGATTTTGCCGGCCGGGTCGCTACCAAGGTGATGCAAAGTGCGCTGGCTGTGCGGGAGACCGTAATGAAGCTGGTCGATGTCATGGTGTACATCAGTGTCTATTTTGTGTCGATGGTATGGATGATGGGCGAATCAGACATGACGCTGATGCTGCCGATCCTGGTGTGGCTGATCGCATATATCTGTATCCAAATCTATTACATTCCACGCATGAAACAGGTGGCTACCGATCAGGCCGATGCCCGTTCACAGATGACCGGCCGGATTGTCGACAGCTACACCAACATCACCACGGTTAAACTGTTTTCGCACTCACAACGTGAGATGGAATACGCTAAGAGCAGCATGGCGACGTTCCTGTCGACCGTCTACCGCCAGATGCGTATGGTGACCTGCCTGCTGTTTTCGGTGGATGCCATCAACTACCTGCTTTTGCTGTCGATTGCCGGATTGTCGATTTTTCTCTGGCTTGACAGTGCAGTGACTGTCGGTGTGATTGCCATCGCCATCAGCATCGCCCTGCGCGTTCAGGGGATGTCAAAATGGATCATGTGGGAGCTGAGTGCCCTGTTTGAAAACATTGGGACAGTGGTGGATGGCATCAACACGATTTCCAACGATGTTGAAATCAAAGATGCACCGGATGCGCGGGAGCTTAGCGTGCAACGCGGTGAAATCGAATTCGACAATATCCATTTCCGTTACGGTGACGATAAACCTGTCTTCGATGCGCTCAACCTGCGCCTGAAACCGGGCGAAAAAGTCGGTATTGTCGGACGTTCCGGTGCGGGTAAATCCTCACTGGTCAACCTGCTACTGCGTTTTTACGATGTCCAGTCAGGTGCGATCCGCATTGATGGACAGGATATTTCGCAGGTCTCTCAGGAAGCGCTGCGCAGCCACATCGGCATGATCACCCAGGATACTTCGCTGCTGCACCGCTCTATCCGTGACAACATTCTGTACGGCGATCCTCAAGCCAGTGAAGAGGCGATGATCGAAGCCGCGCGTCAGGCTCACGCCCATGATTTCATTACCACATTGAAAGATGAAGAAGGCCGCTGCGGCTACGATGTACTGGTTGGAGAGCGAGGCGTGAAACTTTCCGGCGGGCAACGCCAGCGGGTGGCGATAGCTCGTGTGCTGCTGAAAAATGCACCGATCCTCATCATGGACGAGGCCACCTCAGCGCTGGATTCAGAAGTAGAAGTGGCAATCCAGGAAAACCTGGAGGTTCTGATGGAAGACAAAACCGTCATCGCGATTGCGCATCGCCTGTCGACCATCGCCGCCATGGATCGCCTGATCGTCATGGATAACGGCCGCATCATCGAACAAGGCAGCCATCAGGAATTGTTGGCCCATAATGGCGTCTACGCACAATTGTGGGCTCATCAGACGGGTGGTTTCCTCGGCGAAGTTTGATCATAACCGCGCTCGCGCGACCCGGTCAGATCCCACAAGGGCCTCCGAATGGAGGCCCTTGTAATTATGAGTTCTGTTTAGCCACGGCTTTAAACAGCACCGACGTGTCCATCCGGCCGAGTCCGTCTTGTTGTAAATCGGCGTATTGCTCATCCACCTTACGTGTCAGCGGTAACTCTAATCCGTAACGCTGTGCTTCTTTGAGGCAAAAACCGAGATCTTTGCGCATCCAGTCGATGGCAAAACCAAAATCGAATTTGTCCTGTGCCATTGTGACAGCGCGATTTTCCATCTGCCATGAACCCGCCGCACCGTGCTTGAGCACGTCAACGACCTGTTCAATATCCAGATTGGCTTTCTGAGCCAAAAGTAAAGCTTCACTGAGCCCCTGCAAAATACCGCCAATACAAATCTGGTTGACCATCTTACAACGCTGACCCTGACCGTTCTCCCCCATCAGAGCGACTTGTTTGGCATACGCATCCATGATCGGACGAGCCTTTTGGAACGCATCAGGCTGACCACCGCACATCACGGTCAGCACGCCGTTCTCTGCCCCGGCCTGACCACCCGACACCGGGGCATCCACAAACTGATTCCCTTGTTGATGGCACGCTTGGGCCAGTTCTAAGGCCAGTTCTGCAGACGTTGTCGTGTGATCAACCAGTACGGCACCTGGTTTGAGGCCAGCTAACACCCCTTCCTCGCCGTAGATGACACTGCGTACATCGTCGTCGTTGCCCACACACACAAACACCACATCGCAGTGGTGAGCGGCGGCTTTCGGGGTGTCGAATGCCTGGCCACCATACTGCCCGGCCCATTGCTGCGCCTTCGCTGACGTACGGTTATAAACCGACGTTTGGTAACCCGCTTGCTGTAAATGACCTGCCATTGGGTAGCCCATGACACCCAGCCCAATAAACGCGACTTTACTTGTTTCCATCTCTCATTTCTCCCGCTGATTAGCCGTTATCCATTTTGATTGTGCTGAATATCTAAGCACCGACATTGACATATGTCAATTAATCAATTTTAATTCATTACACTAAGTCATTAAGTCAACCAGAGCCGTATGAGCGAAGCCAAGTTCCGTCAGATTGCCGATACCATCACCACCCGGATTATAGAAGGTCGCTATCCGGCGGGCAGTAAACTTCCCACCCACCGGGAAATGGCTATCGAATTAGCCACAACCCCAGCGACGGTAGCAAAAGCTTATAATCTGCTGACAGACATGAATAAAGTAGAGTCATTTGTTGGGCGGGGAACGTTTGTCTGCGGCGGTTCGCATCTGGCATCGGTGATTCGCGCTGAGGAGAAAAGCGACGAATTTAACTTCTCAATCTTACAGCCGTGTCTGGTGCACAACGCAGCAGCACTGCAACAAGCCTATTCCCAAGCTCGCTGGGATGTTTCTTTACTCGGTTACAGTGAACAATCCGGCCATCAGACACATCGGCAAAATGGCGCAAAGTGGGCCCAGGCGTATGGTCTGGATCACGCCAATCAGGACAACATCCTGCTGACCAACGGGGCCCAACACGCTCTGTCTCTTATCGTCGAGACACTTACCCAGCTAGGTGACACCATTGCGGTGGAGGCACTGACCTATCCGGGGATTCTGGCCATTGCCAGCCTGTCCGGACGGCGGATCGTTGCGGTCGAAATGGACGCAGACGGTATGCGTGCGGACAGCCTGTCGCACATTCTGGCCGAACACCAGCCCAAACTGGTTGTTGTGGTTCCTTCACACCACAACCCGACGGGCATCACCATGCCCATCCACCGACGTGAGGCGATCGCCAAGGTGGTGCAAGCTTCCTCAGCCTGGTTGGTTGAAGATGACATATACGGCTTCCTCAACCCTGAACCTATTCCCGCCATCAGTAACTGGATTCCTCAGCAGAGTTTTCACATCACCAGTCTGTCAAAAGCCATCAGTCCGGCCATGCGCTGCGGTTTTCTCAAGGTACCGGATCATTATATCGACACGCTAAGCACACACATCCGAGCCACTATCTGGATGGCATCACCACTGAATTACGTCGTTGCCAGCGACTTAATTCAATCTGGAGAGGCATTTGCTATGGCCGAGAAACAAAAGGCACTCGCGGTGCAAAGGCAAACGTTAGCAAAGCAAATTCTGGGCACGGACACTCAAGGGACGGGCTACCACATATGGCTGCCATTACCTGACGGCTGGCAACAGGATAAGTTGGTAATCGAAGCAAAAAAACAGGGAATTTTGATCAGCAGCGGCGGCTACTTTACCGCAGACCAACATGACAGCCAGTACGTACGTCTGGCTCTGACCACCATTGCGACGGAGAAAAAATTCGAGCAGGGTCTGCAAAAGCTTCGTGTTTTGCTCGACAACCCTGCCCGAGTTAATTTTCCTGTATGAGCCCAATAGCTCCGGAAAATATTACGATTCTGGAGCCCAGATACGGATGCTCACATCCAGCTCTGCTGGTGCGTACACCACCACTGGCAGTTTGCTGTTATAGCGGTAAAGATCTTTGTTGTACATCTTCACAAACGCTTTGGTTTTTTCCTGATCCGGTGGACACGCCATCAGTGTGGAAGCCCCCTGACCCGTGTAACCTTCAACCTGGAAGTAGTTGTAACCCCAACCTTTCAAATCATGCTCAACAATCTGACCGCCAAGTGACACGCGGTTACAGTCTAGCATCATCTCTTTACCAGCAACGATTTCAACGCGCTTATCCTGCTCGTTGTTCGCTGGATCAAGATAGAAAACGTGGCGAGTCATACCGTCGATTTGCGGAAACATTTCAGCAGACGGTTTGGTGTAATCAGCAGAACTCATCGTAGAACATCCAGACAGCATCAGTGCGCCAGCAATCAGCCAAGGGCTCTTTTTCATTGTTTAATCCTTATCAGCATTAATTAAGGAGATATCCGCATCCAGTTGTGATACGGAATATACAGTACACATGATAGTTTATCGCCAGCACTTTAACTGCTAAATTTCTGTAAGCATTGATAAAAATGAGCAATTGTCGGTACAGTCTCAGATAATTGACACCAAAAGTGCATTTTTCATTCCCCTTTAAAATACACTGTTCATTATTGATTTATCCCATATATGGATTGACGAATTGATCAACAGGAAAAGGGACTATCGACGAGACTTGTGTCACAATGCATCACCTGATTCCCTCAACCAAAAGCTGTATTCTATGAACTTCCAAGCTGCAATTTTTGACATGGACGGACTGCTGCTCGACACAGAGCGAGTGTGTATGCGTATTTTCCAGGAAGCCTGTGAGGCACTGAGTGTTCCGTTTCTGAAAGACATTTATCTGGGTATCATCGGTCGTAACGCGGCCGGGATTGAAGAAACCATTCGTCAGGGATACGGCCCGGATCTGGACTACCCAACGCTACACGCAGAATGGCGCAAGCGTTACGATGCGGTGGTCAAACATCAGGCGATCCCGGTCAAAGATGGTGTGGTAGAGTTACTCACCTGGTTGAAAGCGCAAGGTATTCCGACCGCCGTGGCAACCTCAACGCAAAAAGAGATCGCTCAGATAAAACTCAAACTGGCCGGATTGGATCACTATTTCGATAATCTCACAACCGGATGTGAGGTGCAGCGCGGTAAGCCGGATCCTGAAATTTATCTGTTGGCTGCTGGCCGTCTTGGCGTTCAGCCGCAAGCGTGCCTGGCCTTTGAAGATTCAAATAATGGCGTGCGCTCGGCAGTTGCGGCCAATATGACCACCTTTCAGATCCCCGATTTGGTTCAGCCATGTGCGGAAGTACGAGCCTTCGGCCACCAGATTAATGATTCGCTGAATGACGTGCTGGCACACCTTCAGCGCCAATATGCAACGACATAACATATTGTAAATCATACGGTTTATGTCTAATCTCAGGCTAAGGATGGCTTGATGGAAACCCATAATGGATCTGAACTTATTCAAAACTTTCGATGCGGTGATGAAAACCCGCAGCGTCAACGAAGCTGCTGAGCTCACAGGCGTCACTCCGCCTGCGGTCAGTCATGCACTGAATCGTCTACGTGAACTGTATCAGGATCCCCTGTTCATCCGCCAGGGACGTGGTATTACCCCGACCAACTTTGCCATTGAACTGCACGCCGAAATCGAAGCTCCGCTCAGCGTTTTACTCAATGGTGGCAGCTCGCGCACCTTGTTCGATCCATTAACCAGCGAACGGACATTCCGCATTTCCAGCCATCAGGACATTGACGTGATGGTTCTGCCGGCGTTGTCAGCGTACCAGTCTCTGCATGCGCCTAACATCACGATTCACGCCGACGTTGAACGGCTTAATGAGCAGGATCGCCAAGAAGAACTGCGCAAACGCAAAGTGGATCTGATCCTGGCGACCATACCTTTTGAAGATCACGGCTATCATAATCAACTGCTGTTTCACATCGATCTGGCTGTTGCTGCCAGTCGGCAGCATCCGCGCATTCAAGACCGCCTTAGCCATGAGCAGTTTTACGCAGAAAAGCACCTCTTGTGGAAAACCCAACGTGACAACCTCTACGCGCTCGATTCCCTGACCCGGGAAAAACAGCCGGAGCGCCAGGTCGCCTATATCACCAGCTCCAGCGCTAACGCGCTGATGATGGCGGCACAAACCGACTGGTTGTGTGTCAGCACGCGCTGGCACATTGCTCAGTTTCCTCAGTTGCAAATTCTTCCCGTCCCGTTTGAGACGCAAAAAGTGCCGATTTATATCACCTGGCACCAAAGTCAACAGAACGATTCCGGCCATCAATGGCTCAAACAAGCCTTGTATAAAAGCACCGAATGCTTTCGCCAAAACACGTGATTTTACCAATTTCACAATAAGGGACTAAGATCACAAATTTGCACAACAATAACGGGCAACTTATCAGCAGCACCGTACGGAATAACCGACTATCGCACCCAGTAACCGGACAGCATACTAAGCAAATAAAATCATAAGGTTATATAACAATAACCGTAAGTGAAAATCCTTATCATTTATAAAACCACGCGCCTAGAACACACCAAATATGAAAGGTAAGTTTTCATATTCGTCTAATGAGCTTCCCCTTGTAAATCCTCATAATGCGCCGGATGTAACATTGTATTTCAAAGTGTAACATTTAATCCATATAAGAAGCAGGGTTATTAACGACCGCCATTCTCTTACGGATAGCGCACTTTGAAGTGCTTCGTTGCTATTGCTCAACATAATACATTCAAACGACTAAACCCGGTGACTCAGGCCCGCCCTGTCCGCCGGATAAACATTGAGAAAGTTAGTTAATGGAAGCCTCAAGATACAAAAGCATCTTGTCTAGGGCTGGGTTGGCTTTTGCCATTCTCCTGCTCTCCGGATGCGATTCTGCTTTGCTAAATCCGAAAGGCGCTATTGGTGTACAAGAGAAAGAACTGATCATCACCTCACTGGTGTTGATGCTCATTGTGGTGATCCCCGTCATCCTGATGACCATCTACTTTTCTTTCAAATACCGCGCGTCGAATACTGACGAAGAGTATGCTCCGGAGTGGTCTCACTCGACCAAGATCGAGCTGGTGGTATGGACGATTCCTATCATCATCATCGCGATCCTCGGTACTATCACCTGGCACTCAACGCATGAATTGGAACCTTCAAAACCTTTGGCCAGCGATGTTGAGCCAATGACGATTGAAGTGGTCTCCATGGACTGGAAATGGCTGTTCATCTACCCAGAACAACACATTGCCACTCTAAACCATGTCGTGTTCCCGAAAGATGTACCTGTCGAGTTCAAGCTCACTTCTGACAACATCATGAACTCGTTCTTTATCCCGCGTCTGGGCAGCCAGATCTACGCCATGCCAGGCATGGTGACCCGCCTGCATCTGATTGCTAACCACGAAGGTGACTTCAAGGGTATTGCAGCCAGCTACAGCGGCGAAGGATTCTCGCACATGAAGTTCACCGCGACTGCGACCGCAGACCGCGCCAGCTTCGATAAATGGGTAGAAAAAGTTCAGTCCAGCCCAGATACCCTGGCCGATCTGAGCGCTTATAAAGCCCTGGCAAAACCATCGATTGATGAGCCAGTGACTTACTACTCGAAAGTAGTGCCTGAGCTGTTCACCAACGTCGTAACCCAATACCCGGGTTCAATGAACGCCAGCTTTGACAAAGCTTGTCTGGTCGAAGATGAAGGATAACCCTATGTTTGGAAGATTAACTCTCGATTCCATTCCATATCATGAGCCGATTATCATGATAACGCTGGCCGTTATCGCGATCGTCGGCGTTGCTGTTCTTGCGGCCGTTACCAAAGCGGGCAAATGGGCATACCTTTGGAATGAATGGTTTACCTCGGTAGACCACAAAAAACTTGGTTTCATGTACATTGCAGTCGCAATGATCATGTTGCTGCGCGGCTTTGCCGATGCGGTGATGATGCGAAGCCAGCAACTGCTCTCATCAGCAGGTGAAGCAGGTTACCTGCCTCAGCACCACTATGACCAGATCTTCACCGCCCACGGTGTGATCATGATTTTCTTCGTCGCGATGCCTCTGGTTATCGGTTTGATGAACATCGTGATCCCTCTGCAGATCGGTGCGCGTGATGTGGCATTCCCTTACCTGAATAACCTGAGCTTCTGGCTGTTTGTGGTTGGTGTGATTCTGACAAACCTGTCACTGGGTGTTGGCGAATTTGGTCGTACTGGTTGGCTGGCCTACCCTCCTTTGTCTGGTATTGACGCCAGCCCCGGGGTCGGGGTCGACTATTGGATCTGGGCATTGCAAATATCCGGTGTGGGCACAACGCTGACGGGTGTGAACTTCTTTGTCACTATATTGCGTATGCGTACCCCGTCTATGCCGCTGATGAAAATGCCGGTGTTCACCTGGGCTTCCCTGTGCGCCAACATCCTGATCATCATCTCGTTCCCAATTCTGACCGTAACCATTGCGCTACTGACTTTGGATCGCTATCTGGGCATGCACTTCTTCACCAATGACATGGGGGGCAACATGATGATGTATGTCAACCTGATTTGGGCGTGGGGTCACCCGGAAGTGTACATATTGGTGCTGCCGGTGTTTGGTGTGTTCTCCGAAGTCACCGCGACTTTTGCGCGTAAGAAGCTGTTCGGTTATACCTCGCTGGTGTGGGCGACCATCGTGATTACGGTGCTGGCCTTCATTGTATGGCTGCATCACTTCTTCACCATGGGCTCCGGCGCAAACGTGAATGCCTTCTTTGGTATCGCCACCATGATTATCTCAATCCCGACCGGGGTTAAGATATTCAACTGGTTGTTTACCATGTACAAAGGCCGCATCACGTTCACCACTCCTATGCTGTGGACCGTCGGCTTCCTGATCACTTTCTCGATCGGGGGTATGACTGGCGTACTGATGGCGGTACCAGGTGCCGACTTCGTTCTGCATAACTCGGTCTTCCTGATCGCTCACTTCCACAACGTAATCATTGGTGGTGTGGTATTTGGCTGTTTCGCGGCACTGACTTACTGGTTCCCGAAAGCAACAGGCTTCATGATGAACGAATCTTGGGGCAAACGTGCGTTCTACTGCTGGATCATCGGTTTCTGTATGGCCTTCCTGCCGCTCTACGCGCTGGGCTTTATGGGTATGACTCGCCGTATCAGCCAGGATCTGAACCCTGAGTTCTTCCCGCTGCTGGCGATTGCAGCTGCCGGCACAGCGGTTATTGCACTTGGCGTACTGTGCCAGTTCGTGCAAATCTACGTCAGTATTCGTGACCGCAACCAGAACCTGGATCTGACGGGTGACCCGTGGGATGCACGTACTCTGGAATGGGCAACATCCTCACCGCCGCCATTCTACAACTTCGCTCACCTGCCAAAAGGCGATGAAGTCGACGCATTCTGGTACCAGAAACAGCGCGGTGAATTCAAACCTGAGCAAGAAGTCGAATACGAGCCTATTCACATGCCAAAGAACACGCCAACGGGTATGTATGTGTCCGCTTGGGCCATGATCTTTGGTTTCGCAATGATCTGGTACATCTGGTGGCTGGCTGCCGCGAGCTTTGTCGGCATCGTCGTCGCTTGTATCCGTCACAGTTACAACGAAGACGTGGATTACTACGTTACCGTTGAAGAAATCAAAGAAGTCGAAGCGCAGCGCCGCGCGAAACTGGCTGAAGCTGGTAAGGCAGCGCCTCAGACTGACGGTGACGAAGACGATATGGAGGTGACCTATGCACGCTAATACTCACGCTCATGATCACCACCATGATACCGGTGGTAACAAGCTGTTTGGTTTTTGGATTTACCTGATGAGCGACTGCATTTTGTTTGCAACCCTGTTTGCAACATATGCGGTACTGGCTGGCGCAACCGCCAATGGCCCGGACGGTAAAGAGATCTTTGAACTGCCATTCGTATTCGTCGAAACCATGCTACTGCTGCTGAGCAGTATCACATTCGGTTTCGGGATGATTGCGATGAAACGCAAAGATCTCTCATCGATGAAACTGTGGCTGGCCGTGACCTTCCTGTTCGGCCTGGGCTTTATCGGTATGGAGATTTACGAGTTCCATCACCTGATTGAAGAAGGCTTTGGCCCGCAAAACAGTGCATTCTTGTCTGCGTTCTTCACGCTGGTCGGTACACACGGTCTGCACGTGTCGTTTGGTCTGATCTGGCTGGCGGTGTGTTACCACCAACTGAGCACCAAAGGCCTGAATGAGATGATGGAAACCCGATTCCAGTGTCTGAGCCTGTTCTGGCACTTCCTGGACATCGTCTGGATCTGTGTATTCACCATTGTTTACCTGGTAGGAGTGATGTAATGAGCAATCAACACGCAGACACCGGTGCACGCGATTACGTGAAAGGTTTTATCTTTTCACTGATCCTGACCGTGATCCCGTTTTACTTTGCCTGGACGCAAACTCTGCCGGAAGCGACCACCTACGCATTGCTGTTTGGCTGTGCCATCGTGCAGATCGTGGTTCACTTCGCTTACTTCCTGCATATGGAAGTAAAAACCGAAGCAGGCCAATGGAACATGGTGTCACTGGTGTTCAGTGCCATTGTGGTGCTGATCCTGATTGCAGGTTCCCTATGGATCATGTGGAACCTGCACGAAAATATGATGCTGTAGGTCTGATATGCTGAAAAGCTATGTCTCACTGACCAAGCCAGGCATCATTTTCGGCAACCTGATCTCTGTGGCTGCGGGGTTCTTCCTCGCAGCCAAATCAGAGCCTGCAACCGGGTCACTGCTTGCAGTGACCATGGTTGGGGTTGCACTGGTGATAGCCTCCGGCTGTGTGGTCAACAATATTTTTGACCGCGACATTGATTTCAAAATGGCGCGTACCCGCAACCGCGAAATGGTTCAGGGTAAAATCAGTATCGATGCTGCATTTGTGTACGCTCTGGTACTGTTGCTGGCCGGTACCGCAACGCTGTACCTTAAGGTCAACCCACTGTCGACAGTGGTGGTCCTGCTGGGCTACGTGTTTTACGTTTTCTTTTACACCATGTGGTACAAACGCACCTCAGTATACGGTACAGCGGTTGGCAGTATTTCCGGCGCGGTTCCGCCTTTGGTGGGCTATCTGGCGGTCACCAACTACATCGGTATTGAAGCAATCCTGTTGTTCACTTTGTTCTGTTTGTGGCAAATGCCACACTCGTACGCGATTGCGATGTTCAGGATCCAGGACTACCGTGAAGCCGGTATTCCGGTACTGCCGGTCAAATCCGGTATCATGAAAGCTCAGAAACACATGAAAGCCTACGTGGTTGCGTTTAGCGTCGTCGCGATGGCCCTGTTTCTGTTTGGTCAGGCGGAATATGAATTTCTTGCTGTGGCCGCGCTGGTCTGTCTTTACTGGCTACGCGTGACTTTCCGCCCAGTCAACTATGATAACTACGAATTCTGGTCCAAGGCCGTGTTCAAAGCGTCGTTGATTGTGGTGATGGGAATCAGCGGTATTCTCGGTCTCCAACTGTTTACCCTGACCGCCTAGTTCTTTTCTGGCGTACTTGTTCATCTGGCAGCACGGCCGATAACGGTTCTTACCATTCGATGATCCGAACCCGGTATGTGTGTGTCCGCGCTGCGTGAACAAATACGCCACCCTACTCTCTCCGATTGCAGATACCCATGCCCCAACACGAACATGGGTGTCGGAAGCAATAACCCGACCAGAATGCCTGTTCTACCCAGTTTCACTGATGTTGGCTCTCGGCTGCATCCATCCACGCTGACTGCCAAATTAAGTTCAATAAAAATAAATCAAATGCCAAATAAAAGATGAATTATATTTAATCCACTTTTTACGGTTGCTCTATCGATCAATCAGTTAGCGCCACTTACTCTAACTTAGTCCGTGGCAGAGCTGTCTGCCACTCTTACTCAGTTAGAGAGGTAATGCCCGTGAGCTTCATTGTAACCAAACGTCTGGCACTTGTGCCGTTGGCGCTATTGATTTCGCCGTCACTTTACGCTGCACCGCTGAGCAGCTACCAGTTTACTTCCCAAACCAAAGACGCCACTGACTTCACCACCAAGGCCAATGACGAGGTTTATCAGCAGCTCGATTTCACCGACACAAAAGCGTTTCAACAAGCCGACCGTGGCTTCATTGCACCGTTGCCCAATGGCGGCCTGATTGAAGGTGTTGCCGATATTCCGGCCATGCAGTTTGTGCAGGGAAAACCCGCTCCGGCGACCGTCAACCCTAGCTTGTGGCGCCATTCTCAGTTAGTCAACCGCGGCGGCTTATATGAAATTTTGCCCGATAAAATTTATCAGGTGCGCGGCAATGATCTGGCCAACTTGACCATTATTGAAACCCCGAACGGCATCATTCTCTATGACGTCGAATTCTCGCCAAAAACGATGAAAATGGCTTACGAACTGTATGCCAAACATCGCGGTAACCGTCCGCTCAAAGCGATCATTCTCTCCCACTCGCACACCGATCATTTTGGTGGTATTGAAGGGGTGATCCAAACCGGTCTCGCCACCGAACAAGACTTCCAATCCGGGCGTATTCCGATTTACGTACCGCAAGGGTTTGTGAAAGAAGCGGTCAGTGAAAACGTCTTATTTGGGAACATCATGAGCCGTCGCTCAATTTACCAATACGGCGCCGTCTTACCGAAAAACGATAAAGGCATCACAACCGCAGCACTGGGGCCGCTGGTGCCAAATGGCGACAACGGGCTGCCTACCGCTGTACATGAAATCACACACAATAAGCAGGAAGTCACCATTGATGGCCTGAAGTTTGAGTTCCATTTGGCGCCGGACTCCGAAGCACCCGCTGAAATGGTGTTTGAAATCCCGGCTTGGGGCGCTATCTCTATGGCAGAAGATGTCAACCAGTTGCAACACAACATCTACACGCTACGTGGCGCTAAAACGCGGGATGCTGGCAAATGGGCCAGCTACATTAACCAGGCGATCATCGACTGGCAGGACCACGCTCAGGTGTTGTTCGGACCACACACGTGGCCTACCTGGGGTAATCAGGATGTCGTCAGCTACATGAAAGGGCAGCGTGATCTCTACAAGGCCATCAATGATCAAACCACCCGTCTGGCCAACCATGGTTATCGCCCGCGCGATATCGCCAAACACATTGAGATCGCCGATCCGATCATGAAACAGTGGTACAACCGCGATTACTACGGCAATTTCGAAAACAACGTGATCGCCACTTATGTCAATAACCTCGGCTGGTACGACGGCAACCCTGTGCAGCTGGCACGCCATACCGACGCCGAAACCGGACAGCGTTACGTTGCTGCATTCGGCGGTGAGGGCAAGGTGATCGAAAAAGCGCTCGACTCATACCAAAAAGGCGACTACGCCTTCACGGTTCAGTTACTGGACAATATTGTCGCTTACACCAAAGACAACACCGATGCTAACTATCTGATGGCGGATGCCTTTGAGCAACTCGGGTATCAGGAAGAAACGTCTCTGGTGCGTAACTGGTACCTTACCGCAGCCCAGGAGCTGCGCAATAAACAAATGCTGCCACAGCCAATCAACACCGCCGGTCCGGACGTGATCAAAGCGATCCCATCGGATTTGATGATTCAGGTCTTCGCAACACGCATTGTGCCGGAAAAATCGCTTCAGGCAGGCCGTATCGCGTTTGATTTCAAACTCAACGGTGAAAACTATGGGGTGGAAATCGAAAATGGTGTGATGAACGCGTCGAAAGACTACCAACCAAAAGACAGCAGCGGCACAATCAGCTCGGATAACCTGACACTGTTTAGCGTGCTGGGAGGCAAAGTCACCCCCGAACAGGCCGTCAAGAGTGGCAAAATTACGCTCAGTGGTGACAAACAACTGCTTAACCGCTTCATGTCTGTCCTCGATAATCAGATCCCAAATCGCTTTAATCTGGTCGAGCCACGCTTAAACGACCAATAATCGCTGACCTGGGTTCAACAAAAAGCGACGCATCCGCGTCGCTTTTTTATTAGGCATCAAGCTGCGTCTGCGTGCTCTGCTCATCAGAGTCCAGCTCTTCACACAGGCAGTTCACCTTATAGTTGAAATACAAGGGCGTAAACAACACCGTAAACAACGCACTGAAAGCCCGTGCTGAACCCGGCTCAAACCCAAGCGCCGCGTTCACCCGGTTACGCGCCTTAAAGCCCCAAATCAGCAGCATAATCGATACTGACAACCCAATCAGGTTGTCGACAAGAGACAACATCAGATTGTCGTAGAGCAGTATCGACAGTACCCGCGTCATCATACCGATGCAGGCCAGACCGAATACCGTCTCCATGAAACCTTGATTAATCGGCGTCATACCGTGTGGCAGGGCGTTAATTTTCTCGCTTTGACTCTTCGCATAGTACGCGGTGTAGATCCCCAGAGTCACCAGCGCGAGAAAAAACAATCGCCAGGAACTCTGGCTTTGCAGTTGCCGGATGAGATTACGATCCATTGGGTGTCCTCTTGTCAGCATTTCGTGGTTTAAAAAACGGTTCACATTGTGCTCGCCTTTGCGAAAAAGTCAATTCATCTTATTGATTATTAAATGATTATGTTGTCACTACCTGAGCAAATACCGCTTTAACCTTGCTGCCTAACATCTGGCATTGAACCTCATTAAAACCGGCTGCGCGGCAAAACGATTCTGTCAGAGAGGGGGTAAGAACAATCGCATGACGGGGCTTAGTTCGATAAGCAAGCGTATAACGAAAACGCAGTTTGCAACGCTCCCAGAGGCTCATTTCATGTTGCGTATAGCTGAGAATGTATAAGCGACCAGCCGGTTTCAGCACGCGACGGACTTCCATCAGCGCCCGCTCCTGATTGGGAATCACATGCAGCAGATTGGCCATAAATACGGTATCGAAGGTGTCATCTTTGTAAGGCAGGAAAAAACAGTTGGCTTTTTCGACGTGGACCTTAGGTTCATTCTCAAAGCGCTGCGCAGTCACCGCCAACATGGCATCCGACAAATCCGTTGCGGTCACTGACGTGGCCTGCTCGACAAAACACTCCGTGTAAGTGCCGTTGCCACAACCCAGTTCCAACAGTTTTCCAACCGAGGTAATCGCAGATAAACGCTGCTTGATCCTGCGGACATTGTCTTCGCCCACTACGTAGTTATTTTTTGCTTCAAAGTTCCGGGAAAACTGCTCCCAGTGGTTGTGACTCATGCTTCCTCCGTGAAACCGATGAGTGAGACCTAATAAGCCTGTTGTTGCACAGCAGAGGATACTATCTTTTTCGCCCTCCGCCTAAAAAAAGCAGGCACAAAAAAGCGGATTCAGTGCACAATTTCCTTGCCACTGAACCCGCCCTTTTACTCATTCTCGCTGAGTGAGGATTTAACCTTCAAATACCCAATTCTGCCAACTTTGCATTCGTAGTATCACTTTGCGTACGATGCTGAACATCTCCCACTTTGGTGAATACACAGCAACGTGGGCGTCAGCTCCGGCAGGCACAGGCATGCCCAGCAATAACGCCGGCTCGTCGAGTTCCACCTTGACCAGTAAACGTCCATTCGCCGGGATGTGTTCCGGATATTGCAACTTACCTGAGGGTTGGAATGATCCCTGTGCCATGATGTCGTTCACTTGCACAACATGCGCTTTGTACGCATGGCCAGGAATGGTGTTGAACGTCACTTCCGCCGGATACCCCACTTTGATGTAGCGCGCCGGTGACTGCTTAAAAGCCGCAAATATCTGTTTGTCTTCTTGATGAACAAACGTCATATTGCCCTGAAACGGCACCATTCGACTCTTCATTCCCGGGCGCAACGCCATCTGGCTGACGTACCCATCCGTTGGTGCACGCACTGTCGTTGCATCCAGGTTGAATTTTGCCAACGACAATTGTGCCTGATATTGCGACTTTTGCGCCTGTTGAGCCAACAAGTTGGATTCAACCGTGTCAATACTCTCCTGTGACGAGAAGCCTTTTCGGCCCAGGTTTTTGTAGCGATCCAGCTCTGACTGATAAAACGCAATGGCCGCATCGGTGCGCTGGATATCGCTCTCGATTCGCTCAACCTTATCTTGAAATGGCGCCGGATCAATTTGATACAGAGGGTCACCGGCTTTCAGCGCTTCGTTTCCCTTGATGTAGACCTGGGTGATCAACCCTTCGACTCGAGACGTGATTGGTGTGGTCACGCTGTACACCCGGGCCATGCGCGAAACGGGCTGATACATCGCCATGTACAGAAAAATCCATCCGACCAGACACATGCCAATCACGCTGGCGGTGGTCAGTGTCCATTTGTTTTTTGGCACACGGAACACTTTAAACACCACCACACATAGTGCGATGTAACTCAGAATAATCAACGTTTCCATCACTTCACCTCGTTGTGTTGTTCCAACTGTTCAATGCGCGCCAGCAGTTGATCGTACTGCTCCTGAGTCACCTCCGTCTGCATACCACGCCAGCGCTTAGTGTCCGGGTCATACAATACGGCCCATATCCACAGAAACGGCCAAATCACATGCAGAAAAAACAGGCTGATCCAGCCTGCAACGTGAATCGCTTCCTGATGCGGATGATTGCGTTTTTTCGCCATTTCATAAGGAATGTCATGCAACACGATCAGGCCATAAACAAAGATCAACAGCACAACAAACAAAATCGCGAGTGAAAGATAGTCCAGGGTCAGGTTCATTAATTCGCTCTCTCTATCAAGCGCAGCAGCGCCAATAATGGCTGAGAATAGAGATCGTGTTCGCAAACAACAAACAACCAGACTGAATACTAAATTAAATATGATTCATCTATTCGCAAGTTCTATCGTTAGTTTAAATTATCATTGTTACCACTGGGGTTGGCAGTAATGGGCGTGTGTTAAGGTTGCTTCATCTCGCATTTAATGAGAATAATTATCA
>NZ_WXWP01000231.1:0-2017 GCF_009904765.1 Vibrio sp. V39_P1S14PM300 | reverse complement strand
GCATAACCATTAAATATAAAGGCAATAGTTTCAAATGGTTAATAACACAATTCAATGGTTTCCGGGCCATATGCACAAAGCACGTAAAGAAATTGAAGAGGCCATCCCTCAGGTTGACGTCATCATTGAAGTGCTGGACGCCCGAATCCCTTTCAGCAGCGAAAACCCAATGATTTCGCAGCTTCGTGGCGACAAGCCCGTGGTAAAGGTACTCAATAAACGTGATCTGGCGGATCCCGAGCTGACTCAGCTTTGGATTGACCACTTTGAACAAGAAAAAAATGTCAAAGCAATGGCCATCACAACGTCTAACACTCAAGAAGTGCATAAGATTATGGAACTGTGCCGTAAGCTTGCACCACACCGTGAAGAAATCGGCAAAAATATTCGCACTATGATCATGGGTATTCCGAATGTCGGCAAATCGACCATTATCAATACCCTGGCAGGCAGAACCGTGGCCCAAACGGGCAACCAACCCGCAGTGACCCGTCGCCAGCAACGCATTAATCTGCAAAACGGTATCGTCTTGTCTGATACTCCTGGAATCTTGTGGCCAAAAGTAGAGAATCCTCACAGTGGATTCCGCCTTGCTGCCACGGGCGCCGTCAAAGATACGGCGATGGAATACGACGAAGTGGCGTTCTACACCGTAGAATATCTCGCTGAAGCCTATCCAGACCGTCTTAAAGAACGCTACCAGATTGAAGAACTGCCAGAATCCGATATTGAGTTAATGGAAGAGATTGGTCGCCGCCGTGGTGCTCTGCGTTCGGGTGGGCGTGTTGATTTGCACAAAGCTTCCGAAATTCTGCTGCACGAGCTTCGCTCCGGTACCTTAGGGCAAATCACACTGGAGCGTCCGGAAATGATCACGCAAGAATTGATTGAAGTGGAAATTGAAGCGGCGCGTCGGGCAGAAGAAAAAGCCAAACAAAAAGAAGAGCGTCGTAAACGTTACCTGAAAAACAAACGTTGATAACAGACGACGGTCAGTTTAAAAAGAAAATCCCCTGGCTTGTTCCAGGGGATTTTTAGTTAAACCTCATTGTTACCCGTAATGAGGTGGTTTGGATTTATCCGTATGTCTGTTCTCCGAAGATCCGGTAAGCGGCGCTTCAGAATGGTCATCATGAGCCGGAGAAGCGTCTTCACGCATTGCTTTTTGAAAAGCACGCAATGCATAACCCGCATCCTCTCCGATACTGCGGAGTTTCTTTGTCCCGAAAACAAGTGCGATAATGCAGCCCAGAATCAACAGTTTTCCCAAACTAATTCCACCCATCTTATCCCCTCCAGCAGACTACATGACAGACCTGTCGTGCTAAATCAGGCTCTTCCCTTCCGTTAACCGAAGTGACTTTATCCCACTAAAAGACCACACCAGCTCACTTTCGTTCTTAACCTGAATTGAGTGTACGAAGTTGTCTGTATGCATGTTGCAAACATTACCCGACAAGATGTAAAGATTGTATAAAGACCCAATACTGGGAATAAAAAAGCCCGGCGTACCGGGCTATCTGTCATCCACTGTTTTCGACCAATCGATATCCTACCCCGGTCTCGGTAATAATATGTCGTGGCTGAGCCGGGTTGTCCTCTATCTTATGACGTAACTGAGCGACGTGAATACGAACGTAATGGTGGTGCTCTACATAATTACTGCCCCAAACCTCTTTGAGAATTTGCTTATGAGTCAACACCTTGCCCATATTTTTTGCCAACAGCTTCAATATGTTGTATTCGGTTTTGGTCAGTTTTAAGGCGTTACCTTGTTTACTGACTTGTTGTAGAGCCAGATCCAAAACAATGTCACCAAATTCGATGGAAGCCGGCGCCTGTTGATCAGTAGATTTACTCATGCGAATCGCCACCCGAATACGGGCCATCAACTCTTCACTGCCAAAAGGCTTTGTCAGATAATCATTCGCGCCTGCATCCAATGCCTGAACTTTGTCCGCTTCTTTTTCGCGTGCGGAAATCACAATAATGGGTGTCTCTGTCCAGCTTCTTAACT
>NZ_WXWP01000357.1:0-2030 GCF_009904765.1 Vibrio sp. V39_P1S14PM300 | reverse complement strand
TCACTATGGTTATGAAAAGGATATTTCATTGACCTTGTCCTATGTCGATATTCTTCAGGTGATTGTGGCCGCAACGGTTGGTGTGTTCGTATTGGGATACGGGATTTTATTGTTGATTCGTAGGGAAAAACACCCGGTAACCTGTTGTAGGAACAAGCTGGAGGTGTGGTTTGGACATCGAGCCAAACTCATTTCTGTTTTGATATTCATGCTCGTGTTCAGTTACTTTATGTCGAGTTACAGTACACTGAAGTCGTTGATCCCTCTGGTTGAACCATTTAAATATGATGAGTTGTTTTATCACGCAGATCGGTGGTTATTTTCGGGGAATGAACCTTGGAAATGGTTTCATCACAGCGTCAATTCACCTTACATAACATTTATTCTGAATGTCTTTTATCACGTCTGGTTTTTATTATTGTGGGGAGTGCTGCTCTACTTCTTAATATTTGCCAACAGCAACCAACGAATTCACTATGTAGCCAGTTTTCTTCTTTGTTGGGCATTGCTGGGCTCGATTCTGGCTCTATTGATGTCCTCTGCCGGTCCCGCTTTTACAATGAGGCTGGATGCGGGCAACCAGCACTATACGGAGTTGATGGCGTTACTGACTCAGCAGAGTGAGTGGCTGAAAGTGAATAGCGACTATGAACTTTGGGCTCTTAATGTACAGAATGATTTGTGGGACACGTACCTGAACAAGAAGGAGATGTTGGGAAGTGGTATTTCCGCTATGCCGAGCATGCACGTATCAATTGCGGTGCTGATGGCGTTGGGTATGTCGTCAGTGAACCGCTGGGTTGGCGCCTTATTCTGGCTATTTGCTGCGGTTATTTACATTGGCTCCTTTGCATTGGGTTGGCATTATGCCGTGGATGGCTTGGTCAGCGCGCCGCTGACGTATCTGCTTTGGCGTGTCTGCGCGAAACTAACGTTTGTTTCAGCATGAAATCCCTTTTGGCAGAAGCAAACCAAAGTGGCGAGAGTGTAGGTTCACAGTGCAGGTCAGGGAATCGGTAAAAGGCAAAAGAAGCGCCATGTGTGGCGCTTCTTTTTCGTTTTTAGATACAGCCTTAAAAATCGGCTTTTTTGACAAAGTAGGGGTTGGTATATTTTTTCTCTGGCCCGAACATTGAACGCACCAGACGATTCCAGAGGTGTCGATCAAATTCACCTTTCGGGATTGAAGGATAGAGTGTTTCGGATTCTTCTTTCGCCAGATTGATCAGCTCTTTCTTTTTGATCTGATTATATTTTTTTGCCACGCGGTTGTGTTTTTGAACCCATTCCGCTTTATAGCGCTCCAGAGCGGGTTTGGCTTTCTCAAGCGGGACCCGTGACAAATAAACGCGCTTATAAGACACTTTACGATCGATGAGAGTCCGCATGGCGGTCTGGATATACTTACCGTGTTCGGTAATAGAAAAATCCTGTTCGTCAAACAGCGTAACGCACCAGCCCTTAGGTAAGAAGTCTGGCTTTTGAAATTGCTTATTCCGCGCCATGAGCGCTTTGTGCAGCACGATATCGGACGTGCCTTTAAACGTTTTCTGCCATTTGGCGATACGCACCTGGATCGAACCAGGTAGTCGATATACGTTGGTAAATTTATCTTGATCCATTGACTTACAAAGTAACCGAAATTATTCAGGTAGTGGTTTAAGTGAGTAAACGTGTTTCAAATGAAAATTTGTTCTAACTTGTTAGCCAAAGACGTCAGAGTATGTCGAGCTTGTCGCTGTGAAGATTATTGTTATCACCGCGCAACGTGTGTGATGAACGGTGTACTCTGAAGTAAGGCGGGATTCTACACTGACCTGAGTGACGTTGACCAGTCTAAAGTGTGTAAATATCCATCGTTTTCAATCTTAAGATCACTCTTTTATCAGTAGTTTAGCCAATTAATATTGCTTTTCATCATATAAATGTCAGTAAGTTGCCAGATTCAGTGACTAAGCTGATAAAAGCTTAGCAGGGATCGGATCATCCTTTCATAACTTGAATAGTTATTTACCTGCTGACCGCAGAAA
>NZ_WXWP01000213.1:0-2104 GCF_009904765.1 Vibrio sp. V39_P1S14PM300 | reverse complement strand
GGTAGAATGAGAATCATTGCTACTCTTTTAAGCGTTATAGTAAGTTGTCTGCTCAGTGCCTCATTGAGCGCTAAAACGATCAATTATTATGTGATTGCGAATCAGGCTCAGCCGTTTCAGATTGAGGAAAATGGCGAAAAACAATCCGGCATGGTGACAGATATCGTCAGGAAAGTATTTGAGAATAGCGACTACGAGATTGTTTATCATACCTACCCGTTTAATCGCATGATTGCGACATTGGAAGCCGGCGGCGAACCAAACTGGATTACATTCGGCAGCCCGAACTGGGGGAAAGTACAAGCGGAAAACTTGTCTGACAAGCCGATCTATACCGTCAAGCACACCTTGGTGACCAGTAAGAGGAATGCTTTTGAGTTCAATGGAATGGAATCCATGAAAGGCAAAGGGGTGGTGCTGTTGCTTGGTTTCGACTATCCAGATCTACTGCCGTATATTGAGAACGGCACGGTTGAAGATATAAGGGTTAAAGATTATCAGGCCGCCTTTCGTGTTGTGCAGCGCACCCCGGGTGATACCGCATTTGTAGAGATGGCGTCCCGCGTAAAATACAACATGAAAAAACTGGGTCTGAATCCACAGGATTTCATTACGCAACCGTTCAGTACCGTCATTCCGGATTATTCCATCTACCTGGCGTTTTCGCATCAGATGGAACCTGAAATACAGGATTTCATCAATCAGCGTCTTGAACAAATGCGAGTATCTGGGGAGCTGGATGCCATCATTGCCAACTATATTTGATTAAGGCCAGATAAGTATCTGGCCTTTGTATGTCAACCGTTACTCGATGAACGTAGCATCAAAAATGTGTCCCAGTTTCGAGGCTTTGGTTCGTAAATAGTGTTTGTTGTGCGGATTATTGCCTTCCTGCAACGGCACCCGTTCGACCACATTAATATTGGCCTGTTGTAGCGCCCGGAGTTTGCGTGGGTTGTTGGTCATCAGACGCACAGCCTGGATGCCCAGATAGCCCAGCATACCCTGACAAAATGTGTAGTCGCGCATGTCGGCTTTAAACCCCAAACGCTCATTGGCTTCGACGGTATCGGCACCTTCGTCTTGCAAATGGTAGGCACGTACTTTGTTGATCAGGCCAATACCACGCCCTTCCTGACGTAAATACAGTAATACGCCACAGCCTTCTTCAACGATATTGGCCAGTGCTCGAGCTAATTGATAGCCGCAATCGCAGCGGTTACTAAACAGCGCATCTCCTGTCAGGCATTCGGAATGCAGCCGAATCAGTGGGGCCGTGACATCAGTCAGATCGCCGTATACCAACGCCAGATGTTCCTTGCCGCTGGCTCGTTCGATAAACGCATGCATCTGAAATTCGCCAAATTGAGTTGGCAGGCGTGCCTTGTCGATAAACTGCACCAGATTGTAAGGTGCACTGCCTTCCAGTTCGTGTCGAACCTCCATCAGAATTTTACCCAGTTCATTCCGGCCTTTTCCATTGCCGCCATCTCCCCAGAAGGGATCCTTATGCGAGTGTTCCGTCAGTTCTCGCTGACCAGTATTGACCAGAAAATGGGCCAACTGCGGGTTCTGAAGAAATTTTTCGCGTACGACATAACGCATCACTTCCACGCGGATGTCCATCCAGTCGGGCCGTACCATTTCCTGATATTCCCGGCTGAGTTCAAATGCCTTGTCTGGGCAAGTGGCTTGCTGAATCTCCTTTTGTAATGTCTCAGAGGCAAATTTCTGTGCCTGATAATAATGTTCGCTGGTCGGCCAGACGACTCCGGAAATATGGATGCCACTGGGGTAGAAGTTCGACAGGAATCCATTCGGGTCGAACGGTTCATAAAAGAGAATTTTATCGTCCATAATATTGCTCCTGGCGTAAAAGAAAGGAGTACTGACGGGAACTTAGGGGCTTTGCCCTTACATTTATAAACTAGTTAGTGAATAGAAGCTGGTCAAACTTATGGGTGATGTAGCATGCGTGTTTTTACACTGTTTGGGTGATTTGACGTTAACGAAACATCACGAGTTGTTATAACTATGCCTTAAAAATGCTTCTTAAATGAAAACTAACGTTTAATTGATACAGGTTTTGAACAGTGTTTGATAT
>NZ_WXWP01000278.1:0-2121 GCF_009904765.1 Vibrio sp. V39_P1S14PM300 | reverse complement strand
GATTCACACCTGAGTACTGGGCGTACCTGGGTGTAAGGAGATAGCTATGACAACGCAAACCCTACCAACCGAGCAAAAGAAAAAAGGCTTCTTTGCTAATTTCAAATTCCCTTCCGCCTACACCATCCTGTTTGTGCTGATCGCGCTGGTCGCGCTGTTAACCTGGATCGTGCCAGCAGGGCAATATCAACGCGTCATGAACGAAGATCTTGGCCGCGAAGTGCCCGTAACTGGTACGTATCAACGGGTGGACGGCAACCCTCAGGGCGTAGTGGATGTGCTGCTGGCCCCCATCGATGGCTTTTACGATCACAACAGCTATGAAGCCGGCGCTATCGACGTTTCATTGTTCATTCTGGTGATCGGTGGCTTCCTCGGTCTGGTGACCAAAACCGGAGCAATTGACGCCGGGATTGAACGCGTCACGACCCGTTTACAAGGGCGTGAAGAGCTGATGATCCCGATTCTGATGGCGCTGTTTGCCGCTGGCGGCACCATTTACGGCATGGCCGAAGAGTCTCTGCCCTTTTACACCCTGTTGGTGCCCGTCATGATGGCTGCCCGCTTTGACCCATTAGTTGCCGCGGCCACCGTGCTGCTCGGAGCGGGGATCGGCACACTTGGCTCGACCATCAACCCATTTGCCACAGTAATCGCGGCCAACGCGGCCGGCATCCCATTTACCGATGGTATCTTCCTGCGTGCGGCGGTATTGCTGATCGGCTGGGTAATATGTGTGGCGTATGTCATGCGTTATGCCCGTCTGGTGCGCGAAGATCAATCGCACTCCATCGTCTACGACAAATATGAAGAGAACAAAGCCCACTTCCTCGGCAACCAGAACGGTGAGGTGCTGGCGTTTACCGGTACCCGTAAGCTGATCCTGTGCATCTTTGGCGCCGCCTTTGCGGTAATGATTTACGGAGTGTCAGTTGCAGGCTGGTGGATGGCTGAGATTTCGGCCATGTTCCTCGCTGCGACCATCATCATTGGTCTGGTCGCACGCATGAGCGAAGAAGAGTTCACCACCAGCTTCATTGACGGCGCCCGTGACCTGCTTGGGGTGGCCCTGATCATTGGTATCGCCCGTGGTATTGTGGTGGTCATGGACCGCGGGATGATTACCGACACTATTCTGAACTCCGCCGAGCAAATCGTTACTGGCCTGTCGTCGTGGGTGTTCATCAACGTGATGTTCTTCCTCGAAGTGCTGCTGTCGTTCCTGGTACCGTCCAGTTCCGGTCTGGCGGTGCTGACGATGCCTATCATGGCGCCGCTGGCAGACTTCGCCGGCGTCGGGCGCGAGCTGGTCGTCACCGCGTATCAGTCGGCCTCCGGCTTAGTCAACCTGATCACACCCACCTCAGCGGTGGTCATGGGTGGACTGGCGATTGCCCGTGTGCCTTACGTGCGCTGGGTAAAATGGGTCGCCCCACTACTCGGCATCTTAACAGCGCTGTGCGTTATCGCACTCAGCCTGGGGGCACTGCTGTAACCCCAACCCTATCGGTACCGCAAGCCGCCTTCGGGCGGCTTTTTCGTGCTGGCGGCGCCCCTTTGCTATCTGCGCGGCCGCGGCTTCGTTCTTATCCCTGTCCTTGCTGCCCAAGCGACACTGCACAGCGCCAGGCTCACGCACCAATCCAAAACAGCAATAAATAAGCACAAACACCGACTAATTAAATACCCTGCTATATCGCTAACCTTCACTGCCCCGCCGATTATTATTCCCTCAGAAAATAAACCAAACGTAACGAGCGAAAAATAGCTGAAATAGCGATGTGATCGAGGTGGCTTTTAATGGAAAAAGTTTTGTTAAAAGATAATTAAATCATCCTGACAAAGCAATTATCTAGAGAAAAAGAGTGCATATTTCCTTATTATTCACCCATTCATCACCACGAACCAAAAGAATATATTTCCCTACCATTAAGCCTAATCAATGAATACGCTGAATTATTCATGCATAAACTTCCCTCTGTAGCACATATTTACAACCCAAGGCGCACACTTCACAGTGAATAAATTTTGTTAAATCCCTTTACCAGCAAGGGCTGAGCAATAAAAATCGTTCTGTGACTGACCTCTAAGATTCCCCCTGCATGGGGCGTAATATGAATT
>NZ_WXWP01000057.1:0-2134 GCF_009904765.1 Vibrio sp. V39_P1S14PM300 | reverse complement strand
CCAGTATACTTTAGGTCGATAAATAAAGTATCGTTTCGAATTATTATTGTATTTAAATGATAATAATAAAATACTGTATAAAAGAAGAAATCCAGAGTATAAAACTCGAGAACCAAAAAGTGAACCTGGAGTAACCCCCATGATTCCACGACCATCTTTCGCTAATGGAAAAATCAAACTAGGAAATGCGTAATCTATAGCAACAAACACAACGGATACGAGTAACACAGTAGTTAGAAATTGGGTGTAGTCTTTCAGCAAACGCTGCCTGTCATATGTGAGTGCATACGCCAGTACAAAAAAAACAAAAACATATTTAAGTGTAAAAAAAGTTTGCACTAAGTTAAGAGGAGGAAGCCCACTCCTAAAGATCATAAAAATAGAATAACCAAATAATAATAAAGATAAGGATAAAAACTTTTTTTTCACTGGTTTTAAAAGTAAAACTAAGAAAAATGCCGCTGTACAAATAAAAATATAAACATGATTAAATGCCGAAAGAAAACTTAACTCTATTATATTTTGCCTAGATATAAAGAACAAAATTAAGGTTATGATCAATAAATTCAGATAACCTTTAGATGTAAATATCATATTGATACCAAATAAAACCTAATTTTCTCTGGATGTAATATTACGACCAAAGCTGACCATTTAGCTGTTAGAATAACGACGACTTACACGCTTAGAAACACCCGTAAGGAGCTCATAGGGGATAACTCCAGCATATTTCGCAATGTGCTCGATTGGTAGAGAATCACCCCACAAGGTCACTTCATCTCCCATTTTGACGACAGAATCCTTCCCAATATCGACACTGATTAAGTCCATAGAAACCCGTCCAACTAGGGGGTATTCAACCCCATTGATCAGCACTGGCGTCCCATTTTTTGCACTTCTAGGATAGCCATCCGCATACCCAATCCCAATCACAGCTAAATTGGTGTCTCGTTCAGAAACCCAAACACCATCATAACCTACAGGTTCACCTTTAGAATGGCGACGCACCGAGGTAACATAGGCTTTTAAAGATTGAGATGTGCGCAGCCCTAATTCTGGACCAGTTTTATCGCCCAACGGGGATAGGCCATATAGTGAAAGACCGACTCTAGCATGGCTTTGACCAGTGAAGTAACCTTGTAAAAGCCCTGCAGAGTTTGTAATTGAGGTTCTCACATTTAGGTTAGACGTAGTACTTTCAAAATTGTCTAACTGGAAAAGGCTACGCTCAGAATCATTGTCAGCAGAAGAGTAATGACTCAAGATCCCTTTTACCGTGATATTCGGCATAGATTTTAGAGCTTCAAGAGTACGATTAAGCTCATCAGCATGTAACCCTAAACGATGCATACCGCTGTCAAACTTAATCCAACATTGCAACTCGCAGTCTGTAGGAAGTGTTCTCAAAATATCGAGTTGACTCTCGGAATGAACTACAACTATAAGTTCATGCTCAATAGCCTGCATTAGATCATCGTATGTATTAACGCCAGAGAAAACTAGAATATTTTTTTTTATACCAGAGATCTTTAAAGCAACCCCCTCAGACAGGCGAGCGACAGCAAAAGTGTCAATAGAGTCAATTGCTTGACAAACTTCTAATGCGCCATGTCCATAAGCGTCTGCTTTTATTACGCCAATAAGCTCACATTTAGCATTTGTTTTTGCACTTAGAACTTTCGCGTTATGTTTAATCGATTCTAAATCAATTAGTAGGTAAGGTTCAGACACTATTATTTACCTTCTTCCTTACTAAAATATTGCTAGATGCGTATTTAGGTACACTACAATCGAAGCTGTCATGCATGCACTAAGAAGAAAACCAATGCTTTCTTTTAAAAGGTAGTGCTGTTTTACTTTAGTATTAACCAGAGCATAAAGTATAAACGCGGCAAAAATACAGCTTAACATTGTCGATACTGCGGAGCCTAAAATACCATATCTTAGTGTTAAAAAATAACTTAATGGAATATTTACTAACGTAGCAAATAGAAAACCAAACATTTTGTATTTTGCCGTTTTTTCTTCTAGAGAAAGAACATTAGTATAAAGTATATACAATGTATTAAACAAAAAGCTCAAGCTAAGAACCACAAATACATCATAACTAAATTCTATTTTATCACTATATATA
>NZ_WXWP01000214.1:0-2158 GCF_009904765.1 Vibrio sp. V39_P1S14PM300 | reverse complement strand
GAACAATACAGAATTTTTCAGATTCCATCTTCATTCCCTCCGATTGGCACGCCTTTCATCACAGGCGTGGTAAATTTTTCGATCTAATGGTGATTGCGGCTCTGCGTTTGCATAAATACCACACTATTAATTATGAATTGGCTCTCAAAGTACACAAATAAGATTATCAATATAACTCCGCATTAAACCTGATCATCTATGATGGTCAGGCATAACAAAAAACATTTCTATCTATTATTTGCTTGCTGAGACGATTTATGAACACACCAAAAACCAATGCAAACGCAACATTGTGCTGCCCTTTATGCGAAAGTGAAGAATTTCTGATTTCGGAAAACAGTCACAATATGCTGTGCGCTCACTGTGGCTCCTTTCTGCAAAATATCAACCAGATCCATCGCACGGTCAGTAATTCAGGGCTAACTTCAGCTTCAACCAGTTACATTCACAACACCAACTGCACGTCACACTGAAACTGCACTGGCGGAAAACAATAAAGCCAAACTGATTCGCAGCTTGGCTTTATTTTCGCGTTATAACCATTGGGAGATATCCCTAAGATTGTCGATCGCGTGAACGGTGTGTGAGTAGGTTCTGGAGTGTGGTCCGAGTAACTGCAATGTCCTCACGCCAGCGCGCAGCCCGGCCTCCAACCCCTTCGGCGTATCATCGATATATAAGCACTCTTCCAGCGTAAAACCCATATTCATCGCAGAGTAACGAATGAGGTCTGGTTCCGGCTTCCAGCTATTGGTATCAAACGCAGAAAACACTTTACCTTCAAAATACGGCATTAACCCCGTCAAAATCAGGGCATGCTTGGTCTTTTCCTGAGGGCCGTTGGTAGCAACACAGTACTCAATGTGTCTGGAATCGAGCATCTGAAGAATGTCCTGAGCGCCATCCATCGCCTTAAGGCCGTGCTCAAAAAGCTTTTGAACTTCATCACGATAAAGAGGTTCCAGAACATCAATGGACACCTGAAGATTCAAATGATCACGTGTTTGAGCCAAAATATCCGCCAGCTTGCCCCCCTCAAAATTCGCCAGAGCATCTTCGTAGCGATATCGGGCACCAAAACTGTTAAACACATTGACCAGCGCCTCGCAGCACAATTTTTCACTATCGACTAACGTGCCATCACAATCAAAAATGACACATTTCACCTTTTTTTTATGCATTTAAGTCACCTAAGCTGCTAACGCTAAATTCGATAATAGGTGCTAATAGCCATGCATAAAGGATCCAGTTAACAGAAATAGTGTATTGCTCGGCGTGAATGACAAAAGTTCAGACAATATCACTCTTTCTCATTCATCAAGTATCAGCTTGTTCGATGTAAACGGTTTTCCCACTCTGGGGTAGCTGGCATTTTTGTGCCACGGAATACGCAAAAGCCTGAGCCAGTTGGGCATCGTTTCCTTGTGCTACCACATCAGAAATCAATGATGCCGACTCTTGTTGCGTAACAATAGCGCACGCGACAGGTTCACCAGACAGAAAGCCAAGGTAAAGGTCACACGGTGAGGAGTAAATAATTTGGGTGAAAAATTCGATCGTCAAAGCCTGTTCCTGCTCCCCTTCCCAAACCTGCGCCTGAAGCAAAGCAAACATCACCGTGAGGCGGTGAAAGTCGACCAGGAAAACGTCTTGCTTCGGAAACAGTGTGCTTCCTGTAAATTCATCCTGGCTCAATTCGTGGTAGGTAAATAATGCGGCTCGTTTTTGATACAGAGAGTGACCGTCAAGGCTTTCCTGAGTAGGAAATTCAACATCGATCTGACTGGCAAGCCAGTTATTTTTGAGTTCGGCGATAGCCTGCACAGAAGTTGCCATTGTCAGTCATCCCAAGTAAGGCTTAAAATCATGCAGGCAGCATACCACCCCGTATGTGATGAGCAAGCAGTTATTTTCTAAGCGTTTCTTTGTCTGAACAAACTGCTATCATGGGTAAAAACATTGACAGGAAAAAGAAATGCTAAAGAAAATCACCCTGATGTCTATGATTTCGCTCGGGCTGGCTGGCTGTAGTGGTGACGAGGTTGGTGACGTCAGCCTGGGATTATTCACGATGAAAGACATTAAACTTAACTACCTCCGGGACCCTATCGTCAGTGGCGTGACTTGCCACGTCGCCTCCATTGAAGCCGACTTGAGC
>NZ_WXWP01000345.1:0-2182 GCF_009904765.1 Vibrio sp. V39_P1S14PM300 | reverse complement strand
GTTAACGTCTCATTAATAAGACGTTAGAAACTCGGTTCTATGGATATTAATCGTGTCGGTAATTAATTATAATTAACAAAGTTTTATAAACCGGAACAATAAAATAGTTCAAATGTCCGGTAAATCAGAATGGCTAGGATCATGGATGTAATCAGGAAAATCTATCAATATGCAGAACCAAATCTGTCCTTGGTTGGGTGGATGGGCTTTATTGGTTTTCCCATTTACTACTATGTGTGGGGTTATGTGTTTCCGGAAGCATACGAGAGTGCAGGGCTCAGAGGCTTCTGTGCTCTTTTGTTACTTGGATTAGCCTTGCGAGAGCATCTGCCTGGTTATCTAAAAAAGTACCTACCGTATTATTACGTCGCGGTGATCACGATATGCTTACCATTTTTCTTTTCATTCATGATGTTTATGAACGATTGGTCAACGGTCTGGGTGATGTCGTTCATGGCTTCGATTTTTCTGCATATCCTTTTAGTGCATGAAACTAAAGTGATGTTAATGCAGGCCATTCTGTCTGTTTTCGTGGCATTTTTGCTGTCTTATTTCATCAATGACGGACGCGTTGACACGATCGTTGTATGGCCATATGTGCCTATTTTCTTGTTCACCTACATATTCGGTAATTTATTTTATTTCCGAAATCAGGTTGAACATGAAACGAAAGTCTCAATCGCGAAATCTTTTGGCGCTGGAATTGCGCATGAAATGAGGAACCCTCTTAGCGCACTGAGGACTTCAGTTGATGTACTTGAAACGCTCATACCTAACCGGAAAGCGGACCCTAAGACCATATATGAACTCAGCGAGGCAGAGGTTGAACGAGTACATGAAGTGCTCAGAAGCGCGGATGAAGTAATTAAGAATGGTAACGAAACTATTGACTTATTGCTGACCTCGATCGACCAGAACCGGGTGTCGCGTTCAACATTTATCAAACACTCGATAGAAAAAGTGGTTCGTGAATCACTAGACAGTTTTACCTACTCAAACTCTAACGTTTCAGACAACGTCAAGCTGGTTGTGGAACAGGACTTCGATTACTTTGGTAGTGATACGCTAATGAAGTATGCCCTGTACAATCTGTTAAAAAATGCGTTTTTCTACCAAAAAGATAGTGATTTTGAAGTCATTATTACTATCACATCTGCAAACGGAGTTAACCAGCTTCGTTTCTACGATAACGGCGCAGGAATCGAACCAGACAAGCTGGATCATATCTTCAAGGATTTCTATACATCGGGGAAAAATGGCAGTTTCGGTTTAGGTTTACCGTTTTGTAAGCGAGTGATGAGTGCGTTTGGAGGTTCAATCCATTGTGTATCTTCGTTCGGTAAGTGGACGGAGTTTTGTCTGCTGTTTCCGCCGTATCAATCAGAAATCATCGATAATATTAAACACGAAATTATGCGTTCAAAATCTTTGCTTTATGTTGGCGATCACTCTTTGGTAAGCCGTAAACTGAATGAACTCTCGTTCTATTCTGGTTTTACGCTAACAAGCCTTTCCATCCAGGATGCTATTGAGCTTGAAGAATACGAATTTGAGTTCGACTTGATAATCGTCGATTTGGATTGTTGTCGGGAGCTTGAATACCGTCAACTGGAATCAAAACTGACGTTTACGGAAGCGAAGATCGCGTTTCTTTTTGAAAACCATAAGAAATATCATGATCAATTCAGCCGCTATCTGACATTTTATCCTGTTGAGCGCAGTGCCCTGCTTGAGGACTCTGCTGGCGTAATTGAAAAGCTAGTGTTTGAGTCACCGGAGCCCGACAGAAATGTTCTCCCTCGTAAAACTAATCAGTTCGGCAAACGTGTACTGATTGCTGATGACAATGATTCAGTTCGCTCGTTTACCGCGATTCTTCTTAACAAGCAAGGTTATCAGGTCACCGAAGCGACGAATGGTGAGGAAGTGATTCAGGCTCTAAACTCGACTCCAATTGATCTGATCCTTATGGATTTAGAAATGCCCATTATGAACGGATTTGATACAACCAGTCGTATTCGGTGTTCTTCGCAAACGTATTCTAATGTACCGATAGTGGGGCATACAGGAGATAACCGAGAAGATACATTATTCCGTATTCGTGAGGCTGGCATGAATGATTATTTGATTAAGCCAACAGATAAAAATAGATTGTTAGATAAGTTGGAGCACTATCTTTAAT
>NZ_WXWP01000130.1:0-2199 GCF_009904765.1 Vibrio sp. V39_P1S14PM300 | reverse complement strand
TCCTATCACAGCCACAATAGAAATCTAGACGTCTAAAAATACAAAATATGACTATTCTATAACTATCTTTCAAATCACTCAGAAAGGCCAAAAAGTGTTTGCTATTTAGTCAGCATCAGCCGAAAATTCCCGTTCATAATTTGTTACATCAAGAGAAGTCTAATGTCGGTCTATTACACGCTTTGCTTTCTTTCGGCAGCAGCGATGATGATAGCGTTTGTCAACAGCAAGGTTGGCAAAATGCAAACTACTATCGCGATCACCGCCGGGTCCATGGTCCTTTCATTATTGATATTGATTGCTGGTCAGAATAACTGGTTTCACCTGACTGAGATCGCCACAAAAACGGTCTCAAGTATCAACTTTGAAGATTTTCTACTTAAGGGCATTCTCGGATTTCTGCTGTTCGCTGGTGGTCTCGGCATCAAGTTGCCAAATCTGAAAGATCAAAAGTGGGAAATCACCATTCTCGCTCTGGGTGCAACGCTATTCTCGACTTTCTTCATTGGCTTCGTTCTCTATGGCTTCTGCCAGTTTATCGGTATTCACTTCGAATTAGTCTACTGCCTGCTGTTCGGCGCTTTGATCTCCCCAACCGACCCGATAGCGGTATTGGCGATTGTGAAAAAGCTTGATGCGCCAAAGCGCATTTCAACCCAGATTGAAGGCGAATCCTTGTTTAACGACGGTTTTGGTCTGGTGATCTTCGTTACCTTGTTTACCATCGCCTTTGGTTCAGAAACACCGACGGTTGGCAGTGTGACCATGTTGTTTATTCAGGAAGCGCTCGGCGGTATCGCCTACGGGTTTGCTCTGGGACTGCTATTCCACTACCTGATCAGCGCGACCGACGACCACTCAATGGAACTGCTGTTGACGATCGGCGTCCCAACCGCCGGTTACGCTTTTGCAGAATACATCCACGTTTCAGGCCCACTTGCGATGGTAGTTTCTGGCATCATGATCGGTAACTGGACACGTTTTATTGGTTTCTCAAAGGAGAGTGAAGACCACTTGGATCACTTCTGGGAACTGGTGGATGAGTTCTTAAATGGTGTACTGTTCTTGTTGATCGGTATGTCGATGCTGCTGTTTGAGTTCCACAAAGAAGACTGGATCATGATGGCGTTTGCCGTTCCTTTGGTCCTGTGCGCACGCTACCTGAGTGTGTTTCTGTCCTACATTGGTTTTAAACGCTACCGCAAGTACAACCCTTGGTCGATCAACATTCTGACTTGGGGAGGCTTACGAGGAGGCCTGGCGTTGGCGATGGCGCTATCAATTCCGTCAGGCATTTGGGTGATTCAAGATAAGTTAATTGATGTTAAAGAGATCATCCTGGTCATGACCTATGCCGTGGTGGTGTTCTCGATTCTGGTTCAGGGGTCAACCATCACCCCGATGATCGAAAAAGCCAAAGCTGAAGAGAAGAAAATGGAGCAAGAGCGGCAAGCCGCAGCGTCCACGCAGCAAACAGAATCGTAACTCGACATAAAAAAGCAGCCTCTTGGCTGCTTTTTTATTACCTATCAATATCCAACACCAGTACCTACAGTTAACCTACTCTTGCTATTCGCTTCTGCGCTTATCTCTGCATAGTGTTGATTCTCACTCCTAGACAGCTCGAATAAACCGCTAACTAAGCCTTACTTTAGCTCCCTCGATATGGGACAAGCTCCACTAACGAATGTGCCTGGATTGTGCGCCTATCGCCCCCCATCGTACACATCAGAATCTCCCATAGAAAGGGGTCAACTGGAACAGCGTTCAGTAGGACGCATACAAAGACGCATACAAAACTGGATAGCAGTTCTGAAGAGGCAATATTTTAATTAGCACCTACGTACACACGCTCCTGAAGAGCTCCAAAATCAATCAGGGCGGTGAGATAACCATTTCGGTGGAACGCTTTCGACCCAAGGCCGGAACTTTATCAAAACGTCAAAAAGCCCAAATTTTTAAACCTGGGCTTATAATCCGTGGCGGAGAAGTGGATGGCCCACAAACAAAAAGACCCCAGCATGATGGCTGGGGTCAGAAAGAGGTGGCAAAGCCGTCGGGATTTCGGGCAACCGGGATTCGTTTGCTCGAAGACCAGAATAACGAGGAAAAACGAAAAAAGCCTCGCTGATAGCGAGGCTTTCGAAATAAATGGCGGAGCGGACGGGACTCGAACCCGCGACCCCCGGCGTGACAGGC
>NZ_WXWP01000349.1:0-23302 GCF_009904765.1 Vibrio sp. V39_P1S14PM300 | reverse complement strand
GAATAAATAACCTAAAAGCAACTTAATCATATTATGAATATGTCAAATTACTTGTTACAAATAACATCCTACATTAAGTGCCCGTGATACTGTGTTAATATATAGCCCCCTCCCAAAGCACTGCTCCTCTCACAACCCAATTACGAAAACTGCACCTTAAATCGTTCAATCAGAAAGTCGAGAAACAAACGGATGCGCTTGGGCTGGTGTTGGCGACTGAGGTAAATCACGTTTAAGTCGGCATCAGCGCCAGAGGTCAGTGCGCTGAAGTTTTTCATATACCCGTTCAGTACGGTGACTAAGCGTTGCTGTTGAATATCCGCCTGAACATCAAGGACGGATTTAAGCGCGATGCCTGCACCATCCAACGCCCATTGTCGAATCACTTCACCATCATCCGAAAAGCGTTTCGGCACCACAGTGATGGCTTTATGTTGTTCGCTGTCCTGAAAGTGCCAAGTTTTCAGCTCTTCGTTACTGCGAACCATGGCCAGGCAATCGTGCTGAGCCAGATCTTGTGGCGTTAACGGCGTGCCTTTTTTGGCTAAATACTCCGGCGAAGCGCACAGTACCCGACGGCTGGAAGCCAGCTTGCGCGAGATTAGGTTACTGTCGGCGAGTTCACCGTAACGAATCACAATATCCAGTCCGGATTCCGCCAGATTTGAGAGATTGTCATTCAGGTAAAGATAAGGTATCACCTCTGGATACTGCGCTGAAAACTCAGACAACATGGGTGAGATGTATTGCTTACCCACGTCCCTCGGTGCCGAGATCTTCAACGTTCCACGCACCTCTTTCGTACCGGTTTGCAATAGGTTTTCCGTTTCTTTCACGCTGTCGATGATTTCCAGACAGGCCTGATGATACAACGCCCCGGAATCGGTCAGCGAGATATGGCGTGTACTGCGGTTCAGAAGTTTCACCCCGTAGCGATCTTCTAACGCTTGCAGCCGGGCCGTGACTGTAGCTGGCGACAAGCCGAGTTCCCGGCCCGCTGCTGCCAGTCCCTGATTTTTCACAATGCTGATAAACAGTGTCATATCTGCGAACTTATCCATGCACCTTCCTATTTATTATTCGTCTGAACTGAACAATTAATTCAAATTTTAACCCATTATCAAATTATGTCTAATCAATATACTGACTCCATCTACTCAATTCTGGAGACTGACACTATGAATACAGACAAAACCGTATACGTCGTTATTGGCGGCACATCCGGCATCGGAGCAGAAGTTGCGCTCCAGCTAAACAATAAAAACAGCGTGGTGCACGTCGCCAGCCGCAAAACCGGCCTGGACATCAGTGACGAGCAGTCGGTCTATCACTACTTCGAAGACATTGGTGCGTTTGACCACCTGATCATCACTGCTGGTTCTTACGCCCCGACAGGCAGCGTGGTTGAAGTCGGACTGGCTGAAGCAAAGTCTGCGTTTGATACGAAGTTCTGGGGCGCAATTAACGCAGCCAAACATGCCGCACGTTATATCAAACAAGGCGGCACCATCACGCTGACCTCCGGCATGCTGTCACGCAAAGTGGTGGCCAACACTTACGTTAAAACCGCCATCAATGCCGCACTGGAATCCGTCACTAAAGTACTGGCGAAAGAGCTGGCGCCTGTCCGGGTGAATGCGGTCAGCCCGGGATTGACCAGAACAGAGGCTTATCAAGGCATGAGTGAACAAGACCGTAACGCCATGTATCTGCGTACTCAAACCAACCTGCCAGTCGGCAAAGTGGGGGAAGCCAGTGATATTGCCATGGCTTACCACATGTTGATTAACAATGCTTATATGACTGGCGCCGTGATTGATGTTGAAGGCGGCGCGCTACTCAACTGATCCAGAAAAGTCACTATGGTGCCCGACACAACTTCGTGCTGGCACGTCAGGATTCACCTACATAGAGAAATTTGCCATGAACAATAAACCAATGCCGCTGCAGGTGTGGATTTTGACGCTTGCCGCCTTCGCCATCGGGACCGCAGAATTTGTGATCGCCGGTATTCTGCCCCAAGTGGCCCACTCCCTATCGATTACCGAAGGTCAGGCGGGCTACCTGATCAGTGCTTACGCGCTGGCTATTGTGTTCGGAGGCCCTCTACTCACCATCTACCTGGCGCGTTTTAACAAGAAAACCGTGTTGTCTGGATTAATGATGCTGTTTATCGCCGGCAACCTGATGTCTGCGTTCGCGCCGAACTACACGGTATTGATGATCAGCCGTGTGATAACCGGCCTGGTTCAGGGACCGTTTTACGGCATCGGCGCGGTGGTCGCGACCAGTCTGGTGTCCGAGAAAATGGCCGGACGTGCGGTCGGCCAAATGTTTGCCGGACTGACTCTGGCCAATGTATTAGGCGTACCCGGCGGAACCTGGATTGGGTTGCAGTTCGGCTGGCATATGACATTTCTGACCGTTTCGGCGTTCGGCCTGATTGCCCTGCTATTCATTACGACAGTGATTGCTTCTCAAGGTCATGACAGAGCCAAAGACGTCAGAGCCCAGTTGGCCGCGTTCAAAAATCCGATGTTGCTGATCAGCTTAGCTATCACCGTTTTCGCCTGGTCAGGTTTTATGAGCTTGTACGGCTATCTTGCCCCAATTGCCACACATGTGACGGGGTATGGCGAAAACGCCGTCACCTGGATTCTGGTGGTCGTCGGGATCGGTTTAATTGTCGGCAACACCTTAGGTGGGCGTTCGTCAGACAAAAACTTACAAAAGGCATCATTGTTCTGGGCACTGGCAATGATTGGCTCACTGGTTTTAGTTGGCCTGACGGTTGACAGCAAACTGATGTTCATTGCCGCGGCATTTATCTTCGGTGTGGCTTCATTTGCCAACGTACCGGCGATGCAGTTACGGGTTATGAATCACGGCGGTGAAGGACAAGAACTGGCCGCAACAGCCAACATCTCCGCGTTTAATCTCGCCAACGCATTTGGTGGTTTCCTCGGAGGCATGGTACTCGACAGCCATATTGGTGCCGACATGATCCCGTACGCAGCCCTTATTGTGCCCGTCATTGGCTTGTTGTTCATCATCAGCGCCAACCGCAGAGAAAACCAATTTGCCACACCAGCTAACCGCCTGTGTCGCTAACCCCAACATCCCGTAGCCAGGCCCCGATGTCTGGCTGCGAAGATAAATAGATAAAAAGGAAATCCAGATGAAACTCTACATTTACGAACATTGCCCTTTCAGCGCGCGCGTCCGCTACGTTGCCGGAATGCTGAAGACTCCGTTGGAAACGATCACCATTGATTACGATGATGACCAGACCACGACAGAGATCATTGGCACCAAACAAGTACCGCTGCTGCTTAAAGACAACGGAGACGCGCTGGCAGAAAGCCTCGACATTATTCAGTACCTTCTGCACCTTGCAGGTTGTGACGAAACTCACCAGCCTTCACAAGCCGTTCTGGACTGGCAACGCAACGCATTTCTACCCCTGCAGAAAGTGGGCTATCCACGCTGGGCAAACATGAATTTAGCCGAGTTCAGAACCCGCTCAGCCCAAGCCGCGTGGCGCGCAAAAAAAGAAACCGAAACCCTCAACTTTGACGCGCTGCTGCAAGACACGCCATCCATTGCCGAGGACGCCGCAGCCCTTATCCAGCAAGCGGGAGAAACGCTACGAATCAACGCATTTCAGCGCATTTCCGTTGTTGATGAAGCGATTGTCTTCTCCATCCTGCGTGGCTTTTTCAGCGCTGCTGAAATTGAGTGGGATCCGATTGTGCAAAGCTGGATGGAAGCGGTCAGCAACCAAACCCGAGTCCCGCTTTTAAGATAAGGAGCTTCGCCATGCAGATACAGGGAATGCATCACTTTACGATTCGTACTGCGCTGCTGGAAGAGACCACGGAGTTTTATCAACGTGTGATTGGACTGGAGGTGGGGGAGCGTCCCAACTTTGGGTTCCCTGGCCGCTGGCTTTACGCAGGCGCAGAGCCGATTCTTCACCTGGTTTACCAGCCGAATGACCGGGCCGTGGGTGCACTGAATCACTATTTGGGGGAACACACCAACATGAACGGCTCTGGTGCCATTGACCATATAGCGCTGCGCGGCACCGAACTGAATAAGATGCAACGCCATTTAAGCCGCTTGAGTCACGTGCGTTTTCAGGAGCGCATCGTTCCGGATCTGCAGGAACATCAGCTCTTCGTGCGTGATCCGAATGGCATCACCATCGAAGTGATATTTCCTTACTCAGCGGACAACCGTATCGTTGGCGAATCGCTGACGTCATTCAAGCTGCGCTAAACGCATCACGGATTTTGCAGCCAAAAATGTTAGATCGTTCCAGTTTGAGCCTGAAACGGTCGCCTACACTAAGAGCGTATTATGCGCTCTTTTTTATATCTACCGCTCAGAAAATCTGACATGGAGAGCAAATCCGAAAGATAAATCAGCATTTATTTCGAGCATGAAAATATAATGACAGAGCAATGACCATTGCAACACAACTAATATAACAATTGAATAAGGTTTCCTATGTTTAAGAAACTCTCTTTGAAAAACAAATTGGCCATCTCTGCCAGTGCAGCCATTATTGTCGGGGGATTGCTGGTTGAAGGTCTGTCTTTTCGGGATTCACTGCAGCGCCTGGACGTCGAAGTCGAGCAACGTCTGGAAAGTACCAGTGCGTCATACAACCAATACGTGAGCGACTGGCTGCTATCGAAAGAGCGCGCACTGACGTCCCTTTCACCGGATGTCGAAAAAAGGGCCATTGTTACGCATCTGAAACAAGTACGTGATTCCGCGGCGTTTGACAATGTCTTTCTGGCGTACCCGGATGGCTCTCAGGACAACGCCAACGGCGTAATCCTGCCACCGGGTAACGATGACCCACGCCAGTGGGGCTGGTATACCAATGCGGTTGCTAACCCAAGCAAAGTCTTCATGGACAACCCAACCGTTGCTGCGGCAACCGGTGCTAACGTGGTCTCGCTGGGTAAAGCGCTCAGTCTGCACGGCGAGCAAGTGGTGCTCGGTGCGGACGTTGAGATCAGCGACATTTTGAACAGTATGAGCAAAGTGATTCTTCCGGGCGAAGGCTATATGTTCATTACCAACGATCAGGGCAAGATTTTCTCGCACCCGGATACCAAGCTGCTCAATCAGCCGGTGAGTCAACTTGGCCTGAATTACGCCGATATTCAAAGCATCGCCCGCGATGCGCATGACCGCAAAGTCACGCTCAACGGCGACGATTACGTGATCTACGCCGACGCGATTGAGGGCACCAAGCTGACTACGGTGACAGTGATCAGCCATGACTCGCTGATTGCACCGCTGTACGATGCGGTTTGGGGCCAAGTGATCGCGACCGGTCTTGTGGTCGTTATCTGTGTGGCGCTGTTCAATTTGCTGTGTAACATCCTCTTCCGTCCGCTCTACAACGTTTCTCAGGCATTGTCTCAGATTGCCAACGGTAACGGCGATCTAACCCGCCGAATCGACGTTGAAAACCACGACGAAGTGGGTGAACTGGCGGAGAACTTCAATAAGTTCGTGGCCAGCTTGCAGCAGCTTATTGGCCACATCCGCAGCCAGGCGCAGGATCTGAATCAACAGTCTGACATCAGCACATCACGCGCGAACCAGTCGGTCAACGAACTCAACCACCAGCAACAAGAAATTGCCATGGTCGCCACGGCGGTCACCGAAATGGCGTCCGCCACTCAGGAAATCGCTTCACACGCAGAGCAAACCGCGAAAGCCGCGCAAGACTCTTCACACAGTACCCAGAACGGTCACGATCTGGTGGTCAACACCAAAGGTTCGATCAACAATCTGGCCAATGAAGTGAACGAGGCAAGCAACGTCATTCGCGAGCTTAACCAACACGCTCAGGATATTTCGACGGTGTTGTCGACCATCCAGGGGATCGCCGAACAGACCAACCTGCTGGCGCTAAACGCTGCAATTGAAGCGGCACGTGCCGGGGAACAAGGCCGTGGCTTTGCCGTGGTTGCTGACGAAGTGCGTGTGTTGTCCCAGCGAACTCACACCTCCACCGAGGAAATTAAGTCCACCATCGATACCCTGCAACACACCACGCAAAAAGCCGTTACTCTGATGGAAAGCAGCTCTTCACTGGCGCTGGGCTCGGTCGAAGATGCGGATCGTGCAACGCAGGCACTGGATGAAATCAACACCGCCGTCGCGCTGATCAGCGATATGGCGACACAGATTGCCACCGCCGCCGAAGAGCAAACCCATGTCACCAGTGAGATCACCCAGAACGTGACGTCCATTAAAGACGTGACTGATCAACTGGTGATCGGCGCAGAAGACTCCCTGCAGCAATCCACACAATTGAAAAATCAGGCCGACGAACTTAACGCCAAAGTGGCGACGTTTAAAGTCAGCTAATCTAAAAAAGAAAACAGCGGAGCTTCGGCTCCGCTTTTGTATAGCTGTGATACCCGTTTAGAAATAATGAGAGATCGCCAGATAGCGAGTGCGAATGTGTTCGATCAGTAACTTCACTTTCTGCGGCGGCTGACGGGTAAACGGATAAACCGCATAAATACCAAGTTTTTTGCCCACCAGCTCAGGGAAGAGATCCACCAATTGCCCGTTGCGAAAATCATGGTAAACCAGACAACGCGGCACATAGGCAATGCCATGCCCACCCAGTGCCGCCTTGCGCAGAGCAGTGGCGTTGTCAGTCGAGAAACCGCCCGCCACCCGCACAATGTAGTTGCCTTTGTCTGCTTTGAACTCCCATTCGCTGGCTCCCGTGGTTTGATAGGCATACTGCAAACAGTTGTGTCTGGTCAGATCCTGCGGCTTAAGCGGTTTTCCGTGCCGGGCAATGTAGGATGGCGAGGCACACACCACCCACTGGGAGTCGAGTATGTGCCGGGCAATCAGGCTGGAGTCTTCCAAATAACCGGTCCGGATCACCAGATCGTATCCACCTTCCACCAGATCCACGAAGCGGTTGTCGAGTGACATATCGACGCTCAGCCCCGGATGCTGGTTACAAAATTCCGCCACCGCATCGGCCAGAATCAGATCGCCGGAAATGCTCGGCACCGACATTTTGATGTGACCGCTCAGACTTTCGCCAAACCCTGCAACCGCGTCCATAGCCTCCTGGGTGGCTTGCTTCACATTTTTCGCCCCGTGGATGAGCGCCTTGCCCGCTTCGGTCAGGGTTAATTTACGCGTTGTCCGATATAATAATTGCACGCCTACCTCTTCCTCCAGACGCGCAATTCTTTTACTAACTACTGAATTTGTAAGGTTATTTTGCTCAGCCACCTTACTAAAGCTGCCCAACTCTACGACCTGAGAAAACAGGATTAAATCATCTGCACGCATCTTATTATGTGATTTTTGGAACTAATTATTTTCATTATTTCCCTATATCACAAAAAAAGAAAGGGGTAAATTCACGCCGAATTAACACAAATAACACAATTATAAAAACCACAACAAATCATCGATTCCTGATAGGGAACATTGAACTTGTACGAGGAAGTACCAATGACCGAAACATTGTTAGCTTTAGTGGCGTTCTCACCCATTGTGGTCGCTGCTATTTTACTCGTCGGCCTCAACTGGCCGGCGAAGAAGGCTATGCCTGTCGCCTTTACCCTGACTGTCGTGATTGCCCTGCTGTTCTGGGACATGTCGGCCAACCGCGTGCTCGCTTCTGTATTTCAGGGGCTGATCATTACCGTCTCCGTATTGTGGATTGTGTTCGGCGCGATTTTTTTGCTCAACACGCTTAAACACACGGGTGCCATCGCGACCATTCGCAATGGCTTTACCAATATTTCACCCGACCGTCGTGTTCAGGCGATCATCATTTGCTGGTGCTTTGGTTCTTTCATTGAGGGCGCATCTGGCTTCGGCACGCCAGCCGCAATCGCAGCGCCATTATTGGTGGCCATCGGTTTCCCTGCTCTGGCTGCTGTGCTGATGGGCATGATGATCCAGTCAACGCCAGTGTCATTTGGCGCCGTGGGCACGCCGATCATCGTTGGAGTGAACAAAGGTCTGGATACACACAATATCAGTGAAAATCTGCTCGCTCACGGCTCAAACTGGGATGCGTATCTGCAACAAATTACCTCGAACGTTGCCCTGATCCACGCCGGAGTGGGCACACTGATGCCGATCCTGATGGCCATGATGCTGACTCGCTTCTTTGGCAAAAACAAAAGCTGGACCGAAGGGCTCGATATTCTGCCGTTTGCGCTGTTTTCGGGTCTCGCTTTCACTATTCCATACGCCCTGACCGGCGTGTTCCTCGGTGCAGAGTTTCCCTCACTGATTGGCGGACTGGTCGGCCTCGCCGTAGTGGTCTCGGCAGCTAAACGCGGCTTTCTGGTTCCCAAATCGACCTGGGATTTTGAAAAAGAAGAGCGATGGCCAACGGAGTGGCTGGGCTCGCTCAAAGTCGATCTGGCTGACAGCACTCAGAAGCCCATGAGCATGGTAATGGCCTGGCTGCCTTATGTCCTGCTGGCCGTGATTCTGGTCGCCAGCCGCGTCAGCTCAGAGTTCAAAGGATTACTCACCGGTGTGGCGCTCTCATTTGACAATATTCTCGGCGAGACTGGCGTGAGCAATGCCATTCAACCTCTGTACCTGCCAGGAGGCATTCTGGTGTTTGTTGCGTTGCTGGCCGTACTTTTGCAATCACGCAGCGCCGCACCGCTGACCAAGGCTTTTGGCGAATCAAGTAAAACACTGATTGGCGCCGGCTTTGTTTTGGTGTTCACCATTCCTATGGTGCGTATTTTTATCAACTCAGGTGTGAACGGTGCGGATCTGGCAAGCATGCCCGTCACAACGGCCAATTTCGCCGCCGGGCTGGTGGGAGACGCGTTTCCGGCACTGAGTGCGACCGTCGGTGCGCTGGGCGCCTTTATCGCGGGCTCCAATACCGTCTCTAACATGATGTTCAGCCAGTTCCAGTTTGAAGTCGCACAGACACTCAGCATTTCCAGTGCCGTGGTGGTTGCTCTGCAGGCGGTGGGCGCCGCAGCCGGTAACATGATCGCCATCCACAATGTGGTGGCTGCCTCCGCCACAGTCGGCCTGCTCGGCCGGGAAGGTGCGACGCTGCGCAAAACCATCATCCCGACTTTCTACTATCTTTTGGTAACGGGCGTGATTGGTCTGGTCGTGATCTACGGATTCCACGTCACTGACGCACTGATGAACTGAACCGATTAACGCAGGCTCAAACCTGCTCCCAATGTGGCGCGGTGACCAGACCGACAAGTACGTGCTGTTACTTCAGGCAACGCATAACCGGTCATTGCGCCATTCCCGACTCGCTTAAAGACGCCCTCTCAAGGGGACAAAACATTCTCATATCAGGACCGACTTCTATGATTATTTCCGCTTCTACTGATTACCGCGCAGCCGCCAAGGCCAAACTGCCACCGTTTTTGTTCCACTACATTGATGGCGGATCTTACGCCGAGCATACCTTACGCCACAATACCGAAGATTTATCCGATATTGCGCTGCGTCAGCGGGTACTCAAAAACATGTCGGATCTGAGTCTGGAAACCGAGCTGTTCGGCGAGTCGTTGTCGATGCCGATCGCACTAGCGCCCGTTGGCCTGACCGGCATGTATGCGCGCCGCGGCGAAGTGCAGGCCGCCAAAGCCGCGGCCAACAAAGGCATCCCATTTACCATGTCGACCGTGTCAGTGTGCCCGATCGAAGAGGTGGTGCCTGCAATTGAGCGGCCGATGTGGTTTCAGTTGTACGTGTTAAAAGATCGCGGCTTTATGAAAAATGCGCTCGAACGCGCCAAAGCCGCCGGGGTGACCACCTTGGTCTTTACCGTCGACATGCCGGTCCCCGGAGCACGTTACCGCGACATGCATTCCGGTATGAGTGGGCCGAACGCGGCGATGCGCCGTGTTTTCCAGGCGATGCGTCATCCAAGCTGGGCTCTGGATGTTGGCTTGCTGGGCAAACCCCATGATCTCGGCAACATCTCCGCCTATCGCGGTGAACCGACTAAGCTGGAAGATTACATCGGCTGGCTGGGAGAAAACTTCGACCCGTCCATCAGTTGGAAAGATCTGGAATGGATCCGGGATTTCTGGGATGGCCCTATGGTCATCAAAGGGATTCTGGATGTGGAAGACGCGAAAGACGCGGTGCGATTCGGCGCGGATGGTATTGTGGTATCCAACCACGGCGGCCGTCAGTTAGACGGCGTGCTTTCGACCGCCCGTGCGCTGCCGGACATCGCGGATGCCGTCAAAGGCGATCTGAAAATTCTGGTCGACTCTGGTATTCGCACCGGGCTGGATGTGGTTCGCATGCTGGCGCTCGGCGCAGACTGTACCTTACTGGGCCGCTCCTTTGTTTACGCGCTGGCTGCGCAAGGCCAGGCTGGGGTCGAAAACCTGCTCGATCTGTACGACAACGAAATGCGCGTCGCCATGACACTCACGGGTGCGAAGAACATCTCAGAACTGACCCGAGAGTCGCTGGTCAGCATGGGCTAAATTCGCTCAGGGTGCCACACTGGCGGTGGCACCATTGTTACTGAAAACCTTTCTCTTTCCCGTTTAACCAGTAATCACCACAAGGAAGCAATAGATGGCAAATACAATATCAAATGCCACGTATCAACAACTGGAAGATATCCTTGCTGTGAATATCGACCGGGAGCGCATTGTCACTCAGGAAGCCAAACGTCTGGCTTACGGCACCGACGCGAGTTTTTACCGTCTGGTGCCGAAAATCGTTCTGCGCCTGAAATCGCTTGATGAAGTGATCTTCGCCATTCAAAGTTGTCGCGAGATGGCGGTGCCGTTTACCTTCCGCGCAGCCGGCACCAGTTTGTCGGGCCAAGCGGTGTCCGATTCGGTGCTGATGACTCTGACTGACGACTGGCGTGGGCATCAGATCGTGGATAACGGTGAAAAAATCATTCTTCAGCCAGGGGTCATTGGCGCCGATGCCAACAAATACCTAGCACCTTATCAACGTAAAATCGGCCCGGATCCGGCGTCCATCAACACCTGCAAAATCGGCGGTATCGCCGCCAATAACGCCAGCGGCATGTGTTGCGGCACCGCACAGAACTCATACCGTACCGTCGACAGCATCAAAATTGTATTCGGTGACGGCACCTTGCTCGATACCGCCAGCTCAGAAAGCATCGCCGCGTTTAAAGCGACCCGGCCAGAACTGCTGGAGGGCATTGAACAGCTGTGCCAACAGACGGCACAAAACCGAGAACTGACCGAACGAATCCGCCATAAATACCGGCTGAAAAACACCACAGGTTACGCCCTGAATGCGCTGGTGGATTATCAGGATCCAATCGAAGTACTGGAGCACCTGATGATAGGCTCAGAGGGCACGCTCGGCTTTATCGCCGAAATCACCTACAACACCGTCGTTGAACACGCCCACAAAGCCTCTGCCCTGTTGGTGTTTGCCGATATCGAAGAAGCCAGCCGCGCGGTCACCACTCTCTCTCGCACGCCAGTGGCGGCGGTCGAGTTGATGGACGGCCGGGCAATGCGCTCCGTCGCGGACAAACCCGGCATGCCCGAATTTATTCAGACACTGGATCTCGAAGCCGCAGCGCTGCTGGTCGAATCTCACGCCAGCACGCAAGTGGAGTTGGCGGCGCAGTGCGAGACCATCATGCAATCACTGACGGATTACACCATTATTGAATCCGTTCCGTTTACCTCCGAGCCAAAAACCGTCGCGACCCTGTGGGGCATTCGCAAAGGCATGTTCCCTGCCGTTGGCGCCGTACGAGAAGTTGGAACCACGGTCATTATTGAAGACGTGGCTTTCCCGGTCGACAACCTCGCCAACGGCGTGCGCGATCTGCAAGCGCTGTTTGATAAATACCACTACGGCGAAGCGATCATTTTCGGCCATGCCCTGGAAGGCAACCTGCACTTCGTCTTCACCCAGGGTTTTGATTCACAGGAAGAAATTGACCGCTACGGCGGTTTTATGGATGACGTTGCCGAACTGGTGGCCGTGAAATACCAGGGCTCACTGAAAGCCGAACACGGCACTGGCCGTAATATGGCGCCCTATATCGAGATGGAATGGGGCAAAGACGGCTATGCTCTGATGCAACAAATCAAAACCCTGTTTGATCCCGAAGGCTTGCTCAACCCCGGCGTGATCATCAACAACAACCCACATGCGCACATTGAGAACCTCAAACCGATGCCAGCGGCAGATCCACTGGTTGACCGCTGCATTGAATGTGGCTTCTGTGAGCCGGTTTGTCCATCCCGGACACTCACCCTATCGCCACGCCAACGCATTGTGCTGTATCGTGAACTGCAACGTCGTCGCGCCGCTGGAGAACAGGTCGAAGCCTCTGAGTTGGAAGAGGTGTTTGAATATCAAGGTTTGGATACGTGTGCCGCCACCGGGTTGTGCGCTGAACGTTGCCCGGTAGGCATTAATACCGGCGATCTGGTGAAACAGCTACGTACCGCGAAATATCAGAAGTTTACTCCGATTGCGCGTTGGACAGCCGAGCATTTTGCAACCACAACCAAACTGACTCGCGCCGGACTGAAAACCAATCAGCTGGCCACTAAGGTGCTGGGTGAAAGCAGTGTCGGCAAGGTCACAAACGGATTGCGCAAGCTGACCAAAGGCGCCACGCCGGTGTGGATGCCAGAGATGCCACAAGCCAATACCCAAGATCTCAGCCAAGCCATCGAAGCGCAAACGGCCACAGAGAGAAAAGTGGTCTACCTGCCCTCTTGTGCCACTAGAAACATGGGTCAGCAAAGCAGTGCGCAGGATCAGCGTCCACTGACCGAGGTGACACTTTCTCTGTTGAACAAAGCCGGTTATCAGGTCGTGATTCCTCGAGAACTCAATGAGCAGTGCTGCGGCATGCCATACGACAGCAAGGGCATGACCGAACTCGCCAGCGCAAAAGCCAGACAACTGGAAGACGCTTTGTGGCAGGCGTGTCGACAGGGAGAATATCCCGTGCTGATGGACACCAGTCCGTGCGCCAAACGCAGTATTGAACTGTTCACCAAACCGATGGAAGTGTTGGAACCGACGGGGTTTGTCAGCAAATACCTGCTGCCACATCTCGACATCACGCCAAAGCAGGAAACCGTGATGCTGCATGTGACGTGCAGTGCCCGCCGCATGGGGCTGGAAGCAGACATGCTCAATTTGGCGCAAGCGTGCGCCACCGAGGTGGTGCTGCCGGAGCACATTCAATGCTGTGGCTGGGCCGGCGACAAAGGCTTTAACACGCCGGAGTTGAATGCCGCGGCCGTGCATCCGCTCAAAGAACAGGTACCGTCCGGTTGTAGCCGAGGCTTCTCCAACAGCCGTACCTGCGAGATTGGTCTGTCGCACCATAGTGGCATCCCCTACCAGTCCATTTTGTATCTGGTGGATGAAGTTTCCCGTCCGCACCCCTGATAGTCCCTTCGTTGCGCCCCGGCCGGGGCGCAACTATTTCATCTGCCCCATTTTCAATTGGCAGAAAAATCGTTACCTTGGAGGTCTGCTACACGGATACAGGATACCCCCATGGAACTGGAATATTTCATTATCGATGCGTTCACTTCTGAACCTTTCAAAGGCAATTCAGCGGCTGTTGTTCCGCTGACCGACTGGCTCAGCGATGAACAGATGCAACATATCGCCGCCGAAAACAACTTGTCAGAAACCGCGTTCATCCAATCACAAGGAAACAACCACTACCATATCCGCTGGTTCTCTCCCCTGCAGGAGATCGACTTTTGCGGTCACGCGACGCTCGCCTCCGCCTACGTGTTGTTTCAACATTTCGACGTGCAGGGCAAAATCACCTTTTCGACGCTGAACGTTGGCGAGCTGCAGATGACGCAAGACAGCAGCGCCCGAATTGTGATGAGTTTCCCCAATCGGGCGCCTGTGCCGGTCGACAACATCCCACAGTCTCTGCTCGATGGCTTGTCCATTGCCCCGCAACAGGTGCTGCGCAGCGAACAAGCCTATTTCGCCGTTTACGACAACGAACAGTCGGTACTGGATGTAGTCAGTGACAGTGAAACCCTCAAACAGCTCGCTCCCTATGACGTGGTGGTGACCGCGGCAGGCAGTGAATACGATTTCGTCTCACGCTACTTCTGGCCCGCCAACGGTGGCGTCGAGGATCCGGTTACCGGCTCCATTCACGCCGGACTGGCGCCGTTTTGGGCGGAACAACTCGACCAGCCAGATTTGGTCGCCTATCAGGCCTCTCAACGTGGCGGAGTACTGTACTGTCACATTCGTAGTGATCGTGTCATCGTCGCCGGGCATGGCGTGTTGTACGCACACGGTTCACTATTTGTTTCTTAAAGGAAGACCAACTACTGATGACGTCCATCAACCAACTTGAACCTTTGATGCTTGAGTTCATCGAGCGAGAAATGCAGACCGATGCCGCGCACGACCTGAACCACGTAAAACGTGTGGTCGCGACTGCAAAACAGCTGTGCGACGAAGAGCAGGCCAATCCGCAGGTAGTGATCGCCGCGGCCTACCTGCATGATTGCTTTACCTATCCGAAAGATCACCCGGAGCGTAAACAAAGTTCGGCCATTGCAGCGGACAAAGCCGTGGCGTTTTTGGAACAGATAGATTATCCGCCGTCACTATTGCCAGCGGTGCATCATGCTATTTGCGCGCACAGTTTCAGCGCGGGGATTCCCCCCGACACGCTGGAAGCGAAAATTGTGCAAGACGCCGACCGACTGGACTCACTCGGCGCAATAGGCGTGGCACGCACCATTCAGGTCGGCACCGCTCTGCAGCGTCCGCTGTATAACGCAGACGACCCCTTGTGTCACACGCGCCCCCCGAATGATAACCGCTTTACGCTGGATCATTTCTTCACCAAGCTGTTCGCCATTGCTGACACCATGAATACCGAAGCCGCCAAAGCAGAGGCACGTAAACGCAAAGCATTTATGCAGCTATTCTTAGATCAGCTCCAACACGAAGCAAACGCGCATGACTGAAACCCAGCGACTGATCCGCGAACTGAAAAAGCAACTCAAAGGCCACGGCATCCAATATCAGGATATCGCGGCGGCCCTTGGCCTCAGTGAAGGGTCGGTGAAGCGCCTGTTGGCCGAAGGCAGCCAAATCAGTCTCGAGCGTCTTTCGGCCATCTGCCAGTTAATCGGATTGGAAATGGGTGAACTGTTTAAACTGGCCAGTCAGGCAGAGAAAGGACTCGACGCCCTGAGTTTTGAACAAGAGAAACAGCTGGTTGCGAATAAAGGTCTGCTGCTGGTTGCGGTGTGCGTGGTGAATGGTTATCGCTTTGAAGAAATCCGCAGTCAGTATCAGTTCTCCGAGCCTGAATTGATCCAGCAACTGGTGGCGCTGGACAAACTCGGCGTGATTGAACTGCTACCCGCTAACCGAATCAAGATGAAAATTTCACCGGATTTCCGTTGGGTTCCGGGCGGACCGATTCAGTGTTTCTTCCAGCAGCAGGTACAAAACGAATTCTTCCACAGTTATTTCTCCGCCGATGACGAAAAACTGGTGATGAGCAGTGGTTTGATGTCACTGCCAAGCAACCACAAGCTGCAACACAAGATTCAGAAGTTGGTGGATGAGTTCTATGCCGGCTGTAAAGCCGATGAAGTACTCGATCTCAATGACCGTCATGGTACATCCATGGTGATTGGCCTGCGGCGCTGGACCTTTCCTTTGTTCGACGATCTGCTGCGCACGCCCAAGTCGTAAATGGCGTAACCTCAGGTGACACTATCCGTTACCTGAGCCTTTTTGCTCTCCTAAGTCGCCGCATACATGCATGCTGCCCCACATCAGGATTGTGGCGCGACGCCACATGATGCAAAGGAGGCACACTATGTCTGTTGTTCAACCATTTACCGCATTATCACGCGTATTCTGCTTGGTCTGTCTTACGCTCTTGGCTGGCCTGTTGAGTCCGATCGCGCTTGCCAGCGGCTTGCTTAAGCCAGTCAACAGTCAATATCAGGATCTGAAAATCCAGACCCATCATGTCAATGTCGTGATTGAAGACGGCTACGCAACCACCCAAGTGGAACAGGTGTTTTACAACCCGAACGATACGCAAATGGAAGCCCGGTACTCGTTCCCGGTACCGGAGCAGGCGGTTGTCGGAGAATTCATTTACTGGGTTAACGGTCAGCCGGTGGTCGCCGAAGCGGTCGCCAAAGACGACGCGGAACAGATCTATCAAACCCAAAAAGAGCAAGGCCGCTCGACAGCGTTGACCACAAAGAACGAGTTCAAAACATTTGAAATAAAAGTGTTCCCTGTGTTACCCAAACAGACGGTTAAAATTCGTCTGGTTTACCTGCAAGACGCTCTGCTCGACCATGGCGTAGGTCGCTATGTGTACCCGATGGAAGAAGGGGGTGTGGATGAGATTGCGGAAGCGTTCTGGACCCGTAACGATGAGGTTGAGCAGGACTTTTCCTTCCAACTGACGGTTAAATCCGCTTATCCGGTCGATGGTCTGCGTCTGCCCGAGCATCCTCAGGCATCCATTGCTTCAACGCCGGAAGGCGAGCAAACTGTCTGGTCTGCCACCCTCGCTAATCAAATTGCAACATCAGAAAGCACCTCACCTGATCCGGCGTTTCGTCTCGATCAGGATATCGTCGCTTACTGGCGCTTGCAGGAAGGCCTGCCCGGACGTCTTGATATGATCGCGTATCGCGATCCAACACAAAGTGAAAAAGGCACCATCAAACTGACGTTTACCCCCGGCGATGATCTTGGACCGATTGTTCAGGGCCGTGACTGGATCTTCGTATTGGATAAATCCGGTTCGATGGCGGGCAAATACGCCACGTTGGCGGAAGGGGTTCGCCGGGCACTTGGCACACTTACCGGTGATGATCGCTTTCGTATCGTCCTGTTCGACAACCGGGCCTACGCGCTGACACCAAACTGGTTAGCGGCCACATCCGACAACATTGACCGCGCAATGACCTCGGTGATCGAGGCCCAGACCGGCGGTGGTACCAATTTGTACGATGGTCTGGAGAAGGCGACACAATCATTAGACCGCGATCGCACCACCGGGATGGTGTTGGTGACCGATGGTGTGGCAAATGTCGGTGTGACGGAAAAGAAAGCCTTCCTCAAGCTGATGCAAAAACACGACATTCGTCTGTATACCTTCATCATGGGTAATAGCGCCAACCGTCCGCTGTTGGAGCCCATGACGCAAGTGTCCGACGGATTTGCACTCAGTGTGTCGAACGCCGATGACATTCTTGGTCACATCATCAATGCCACCAGTAAACTAACCCATCAGGCCTACCGGGATGTGCAGTTGGATATTGACGGACGCCGAATCACTGATTTGACGCCCGCTCAGATCCGCAGCCTCTACCGTGGCGAGCAACTGAGTGTGTTCGGCCATTATTTTAAACCGGGTAACACCACCATTACCTTGACCGCGAAGGTCGGTGGCATTGAGCGAAAGTACCGCACCACACTAAACCTGCCGGACAGTGCCACACACAATCCCGAACTGGAACGCTTATGGGCGTTTGCCAAGATCCGCGATCTTGAACACAAGATGGACTATCTCGAAACCGCCGATGCCGACTGGGAGCAGGCGATTGAAACCATCGCGCTCGACTATGGGCTGCTGACCGACTACACCTCATTGCTGGTAGTCGAAGAAGACGTGTTCAAGCAACTGAACATCAGCCGCAGCAATCAGGTGAGAGTAGAAAAAGAGCAACAGGCTCGTACCCAGCGTGCGCACCAGCCGGCCCGTCCTAACAGAGCCGATCAACACGACCCTATGTTCTCTCAACCGGCACCAAGCCACTCTGGAGGCCGAGGGGGAAGCCTGAGTAGTTGGATGGTGCTGCTCCTCGTTATCGTCGGTGGTTATCGGCGCTGGCGCCGCGTTTATCATTAACGCTAAGCGCTGATAAACAAATGGCCCTGAGAAACGTCAGGGCCATATTCTCTTTTAGATTTAAACAGGTTAGAGTAATCCCGATGCCAGACAAAGGAGCATAACGCAATGAAAATCATCATTCTGCACGGCTTATACATGCATGGCTTTATCATGCAGCCGCTCAGCCAGAAATTGCAGAAGATGGGCTATCAAACCCAGGTGATCAGCTACAATACAGTGGCCATTAACGACGATCAGGTATTCAAAGCGATTGATATGGCGCTGGATCGCACGCAAACCAACGTACTGGTTGGGCACAGTCTCGGCGGACTCATGATCAAACACTATCTGGCTTCACGGCAACCGTCCACGTCGCTGATCTCCCATGTGGTGGCGTTGGGTTCACCGCTCAGAGGCGCGTCCATCGTCGGGAAAATTCAGAACCTCGGCCTCGGCGCCATGCTGGGCAATTCAACACTCTATGGTCTGGAAAAGCACGACGATCATTGGCGGTTTGCACAAAAGCTCGGCAGTATCGCCGGAACCTTACCGTTTGGCTTCCGGCCGATTCTGCTGGGAACCGCGTTACTCTCTGACGGCACCGTCACCGTCGAGGAGACCAAAATCGAGGGTATGACCGATCATGCGGTCACCCGACACAGTCACACCAGCATGATTTACAGCAATTACGTTACCGATCAGATTGATGCGTTCATTCGTCACAACCGGTTTCAACACCATTAAAAAAGCCAGGCGTTCACCTGGCTTCTTGTCTTAACGCTGAATATCCAACTTATTCAGTAAGGACGGGTAACCCCAGCCATTTTCTCCCGCTTGCACGGTTTCTCCCGTCAGATACTCATAGATGGTTGGGGCCAGAGAGCCGTTCTCCTCGCTGGTCATCGGTGTCACCTGCTGACCAATCGGTGCGCCCCAGAAACCGATAAAGGCGTCTTTTTCCAGATAGCTTTCACCCGCATGACGCCCCGGCACTTTGGTGTTGTAGCCGACACCTTCGCGTGGAAACAGGTTCACCGTTCCGGCCCGGTCCTCTTCGTACAAAGCCGCAATCTGTTCAACCGAATCCGGACGGTTACTAAAGCGCGTCAGCTCTCGCCACTCATCGGCACGACACCAACTGCTGACGTGATTCAGGTCGGCAGACAGACATTTTTTCAGCAGCGAGTTACGTTGCGCCAGCTCCCGCTCATCCGGCAGCGTCAGATACGGATTGAGCGTCTCAATACCCAACAAACGAGGCTTGCCATTCTCAGCGCGATAGAACAAGCGATCGCCATCGCGAATCACCCATTCATCCAGACGCTTCCCACCCCTCTGACCGATCAGCCGTGTCTCGCAGCGCGCTGGCTCACATGCCGTTTCTCGCACCGCCATGTAATCGAGCGTATCCCCGAGGCGCGCCAGCGTTTCTGCCATAATATCGATAGGCTGCCCCTGGCTGTGTTTCGGCGTCCAGGTGGTCAGTTCAGAATAGACAGGTTGTACCTGCCAACCCGATGCGGAGTTGAAGAAATCGAGCATGAAGTTGCCACCGGCGGTAGACGCCACCACCACATCAATCCCTTGGTTGCTCGGATAATTGAGCGCGTTGGTGATTTTCGGGCCCTCGCCTTCGTCAGAAGAAATTTTCCGCACCACCAGCGGATAACCAAGTTCCTGCTCCAGTTCGTGGAACACCACGTTTTCCGGGTTCAACGCATAATAGACAGGCGCCAGACCGTGGTCACCGGCCATGCCCCACAAAGTCTGACCATAAATTCCGGCATCCTTGTACGTTTCTTCAACCCGACGAATCCAGTAATCCAGACGATTCAACTCGCCGGTCGGCATGATGATCTCATCACTGAACGGGCCAACAAAGTGGGCAAAATGATCCGGCCAGGGGTTGTAGATCAGGGTGTAATCCGGCATTCCCTGCCCATCCAGTTGTGTGTACTGCTCGATATCCTGCTCAATCTTCCACTTGCGGGTGAACTTGGTGTAGAAGGTCCAGTAGGAGATGTTCTGGTAATCACGGATATTACGGATCAGGGCGGCCCGGCGTTGGCGCAACTGCGTCTCCACTTCCGCCCGTTTTTCAAGCTCCCGAACACAGCGCTTTTCACCGAAATCCCGCAGACCTTCCCCCACACCGAGGTTCACCAGGCCATCGTAACTGGTGTGCGCATTCCAGTCGTATTGCGCGTTACAGTTCAGTGTTTTCAGGTAATTGAGTCGATCAAACATCGTCTGAACCTGATTTTTCTGCATGATGCGGTCGAGTTGCAGCGCATCATTGCCGAAGAAGTAGTAAGCACGATCTTCATGACGGTCAACAAAATGGAAATTAGGGATACCGGTGCCGTGCTCACCAGACACCTTCGCACCGGTTTTTATGATCGGCAGATTGCGCACACTGATGGTCGGCGTCGATGAGATCCCGACCCGCGCAATCGAATCACGATGATCGGCGTACAGGCGTTTAAAAAAGGGCAGATAGTGTGGATCGCGGTACACCTGCTCCGACAACACCTCCGCAAAACGCATATCCTGCTGATGTTCTGGCTCTATCGCGCGGATGTTTGGTTCCATGCCTTGCCGAGCCTGATACTGACGATAAACGTGCTGGATAAACGGTTTATTCGGATCCACCAAGCCTTCAACGAGCCCTTGCTGCAAGCCATCGACGGTGACCTGAACAGCAAAGCGGCGCCGTTGCTGTGACTCAAGGAAATCAATCAGTTGTTGCGGCTCATCATCGAACGCAGCCTGCATCCAGTTATTGAGCGCGACCTGGCGTTCATCCTGATACACGAACTGGCGGTAGGCTTTGAGCACATTGAGGCGCACAAAATCAATCAGGGTAATGGTCAGCGCCTGCGCTTTGTTGTTCTCTTTGTCGGCGTTTTCCGGTCTGCCGTCTTCGATCACCGCCAGCAACGCGTGTTTCATGTCGCCCACTTCCATGCCGGAAGCAGCCTGACTCATCAGGCCAACCACAATAGGCTGGATCTTAGCTATTAACTCGCGATCATGAGGGGTGTCTGACAGGTACTGATACTGTTCGGGGAGACGCTCCATATCCTGCCACTCCCCAATTTCCACCAGCGCATCGTAGATGGTGACCATCGCCGCATAGAAATCATCGTCAATTTTGATCCCCTGCTGATGGCCCTGATCCTTTTTATGCTTGTTCTGCTCAGATTTGACCTCTTCGCTGAGTTGAAACAAGCTGTGTTGAAAGCCCGTCAGCGCTTGGTCGTCATAGACATTGCGCAAATAACGTTTGAAGGTATCTTCACTGCTGATGCCGGTGTAACGGTCATAATACTGATAGAGAAAATACCCCAGTGGGATTGCGTATTGCGGATTGGAAATCTGACTGATAACACGTTTTTTGGTATCGCCGTCGAGTGGCAACGTTAAAACAAAGGCATCCAATGTCATGCCCCCAATGGTAAACAGCGTCGTGTCGCGAGCGAAGCGGGTCGAGTAACTCAGTGAGGATACGACCTGATTTTTCAGCACTTGAGTTGAGTTAAACAGCCCACCGATCACCGGGGTATTACCGATATCAGCCTGACCACTAAGCGGCAGCATTGAAAGCCCCAGCAGCCATTTGTTCCAGTTTGACGTTGCCATCCTGCACTTTTCCATGAAATCTGAATGACCTAATAGTCCCTCAATTATGCCCGGATATGCAACTCCCGACGAAACAAACCGGTCATCCGATCCGAAAATCTCCCGGACTGGTCGTTTGAGCATTGATCGCCAGTACAAACCGAACTATATTAATCGTCATTCGACGATTAACTATAAGTACCTATGGCGACGCAATGTAACATCACGGATCCAAGCGCGTTTGAGGCCTCTGCGCGACAACTGGAACAAGAGCAACAATTGGCGGCTCAGGCCAAAGCACTGGCGCATCCGGCCAGGATTCGCATCCTCAAGCTATTGCTGACGCTGGATAATCTCGGCGGTTGCCTCAACAGTGATCTGGTCAGCCAGCTCGGACTGGCGCAATCGACTGTATCTGAACATTTGCGCATTCTGAAACAGGCTGGTTTTATCAGTGCCGAGCCGAATCCGCCGAAAATGTGTTACCGGATCGAACGCCAGGCGCTGAATGGCCACCTGAATTTGCTTGAGGCCATGTTGTCCTGAGGCGCTTCGCATCGCCACAGGTTAAATACGACCGCGCACGAAGCCAAATAGTACGATAACCCGTTAATAAGAAACGAAACATTTAACCACCAAACATCGTCTTTCGACGATAAACGAACAGAGACACGCTATGAGCACTGAATGCACGCCGAGCTCGACACAAAAAATGAGTTTTCTCGACCGTTATCTCACCGTATGGATCTTCGTTGCCATGGGCATTGGCGTCACCATCGGAGTCTGGTTCCCGGAAGTGGCTGAGTGGAATGAATCCATGTCGGTCGGCAGCACCAATATTCCGCTCGCCATCGGCCTGATCCTGATGATGTATCCTCCGCTCGCGAAAGTGAACTATAGCCTGCTGGGTAAAGTCGCTCAGGATAAACGCGCCATCACCCTGTCATTGATCATGAACTGGCTGGTCGGTCCGATCCTGATGTTTGTGCTCGCACTGACGTTCCTCGCCGATTATCCGGGTTATATGGTGGGGGTGATTCTGATTGGCCTGGCACGCTGCATCGCCATGGTACTGGTGTGGAACGACATTGGGGGGGGCAATAAAGAGTATGGCGCGGCGCTGGTGGCCCTCAATAGTGCATTCCAGATTATCACCTACAGCTTTATGGCCTGGTTGTTTATTACTGTCTTGCCACCGGTGTTCGGTTATCAGGGGTTTGCCGTCGACATCTCAATGGGAGATATTGCCGAAAGCGTCCTGATTTATCTTGGCATCCCATTTGCCGCCGGATTTATCAGCCGTAACTATCTGGTGGGCGCCAAAGGCGAACAGTGGTACAACGACGTGTTTATTCCGCGTATTTCGCCGATCACCCTGCTAGCACTGCTGGCGACCATCGTGCTGATGTTCAGCCTCAAAGGTGAGATGATCATGCAACTGCCGATGGACGTTGTTCGCGTCGCGATTCCGCTGGCCATTTACTTTGTATTGATGTTCTTTGTCAGCTTCTTCATCGGTAAACGCATGGGGATTCCTTACGACAAAAACGCCTCAATCGCCTATACCGCTACCGGGAATAATTTCGAACTCGCGATTGCAGTGGCGATCGCTGTATTTGGTATCAACTCCGATCAAGCGTTTGCCGGCGTGATCGGCCCGCTGATTGAAGTGCCAGTGCTGATTGCGCTGGTGAATGTGGCGCTGAGAATGAAACGGAAATACCGTTTACGCACCGCTGACGTTTGAAT
>NZ_WXWP01000241.1:0-2208 GCF_009904765.1 Vibrio sp. V39_P1S14PM300 | reverse complement strand
ACTGCGCAATAATACGATAACCTCGATGTCTTTTATAATGGGTATAAATATATAGGAGGCAACCCAAAATGAATATTCGTCCTTTGCATGACAAACTGATTGTTGAACGGTTTGACGTTGAGCATCAATCTGAAGGGGGAATTGTTCTGACCTCAAAGTCGGTTAAAAAATCCAACCGTGGCAAAGTGGTCGCCGTTGGCCAGGGCGTGCGCCTGGAGAATGGCGAACGGGCAGCGATGGAAGTCCGAGTCGGCGATACCGTCATTTTTAACGAGAGCTATGGCGTTAAAGAAGAAAACATCGACGGTAAGGACTATCTGATCCTGTCTGAGTCTGATGTATTGGCGGTTTCTGAATAAGTCATTGTTGTAATGCTAAGAGGAGAAGAGCATGGCTGGTAAAGATGTATTGTTTGAAAATGATGCCCGTCAGAAAATGCTGAAAGGGGTCAACCTGCTAGCGAATGCCGTGAAAGTGACTTTGGGGCCTAAAGGACGCAATGTGGTGCTGGACAAGGCTTACGGTGCTCCGGTGATCACCAAAGATGGTGTTTCTGTTGCCAAAGAAATTGAGCTGCAAGACAAGTTCGAAAACATGGGCGCTCAGATGGTAAAACAGGTCGCGTCCAAAGCGAATGAAGAAGCCGGTGATGGTACGACGACTGCAACGGTACTGGCTCAGTCATTGATCAATGAAGGCCTGAAAGCTGTGGCATCGGGCATGAATCCCATGGATTTGAAACGCGGTATTGATAAAGCCGTTACGGCAGCAGTCGAAAAGCTGCGTGATATGGCACATCCTTGTGACGATAAACAGTCCATTACCCAAGTTGGCAGTATCTCAGCCAACAGTGATCTGGCGATTGGTGAAATCATCGCTCAAGCGATGGACAAAGTTGGTCGTAATGGTGTGATCACTGTAGAGGAAGGCCAGGGCCTGGATAATGAGCTGTCCATTGTTGAAGGCATGCAGTTTGACCGTGGGTACCTTTCGCCGTATTTCATTACCGATCAGGAAGCTGGCGCGGTGGAATTAGAAAAACCGTATATCCTGATGGTTGACAAGAAAGTCAGTAATATCCGCGAGTTGCTACCGGTTCTGGAGTCGGTTGCCAAAGCTTCCCGTTCACTTCTGATCATTGCCGAAGACATCGAAGGTGAGGCGTTGGCAACATTGGTGGTGAACAACCTGCGTGGTATCGTGAAAGCAACAGCGGTGAAAGCGCCAGGCTTTGGTGATAACCGTAAAGCTTTGTTAGAAGACATCGCTGTACTGACAGCAGGAACTGTGATCACCGAGCAGCTTGGTCTTGAGCTGGAAAAAGTGACACTGGAGCAACTGGGCAGTGCGAAGAAAGTGACGATTAGTAAGGATACCACTACCATCATAGGCGGTGCAGCGGATGAAAATGCTATTCGGGAGCGCGTTGCCACGATAGAACATCAAATGGGCAATACTACTTCCCAATATGACAAGGATAAGCTGCAGCAGCGTATCGCTAAACTGTCCGGTGGGGTTGCGGTCATCCGGATTGGCGCAGCGACTGAAGTGGAAATGAAAGAGAAAAAAGACCGTGTGGATGATGCGCTTCACGCTACCCGCGCGGCGGTTGAGGAAGGCATTGTTGCCGGTGGTGGTGTAGCCTTAGCAAAAATTGCCAATGAGCTGAGCTCGCTGACAGGTGACAACGACGATCAAAACGTGGGGATTCGGGTTGCGCTGCGTGCAATGGAAGAACCTCTGCGCCAGATTGCCATCAACGCCGGTGATGAAGGCTCTGTGGTAGCCAATGCGGTGAAACAAGGTAATACGCATTATGGCTACAATGCGGCTACGGGCAGTTATGGCAATATGCTTGAGATGGGGATCCTTGATCCAGCCAAAGTTACTCGCTCTGCTCTGCAATTTGCAGCCTCCGTGGCAGGTTTAATGATCACCACTGAAGCGATGGTGACTGAGCATCAATCTCAGGAAGGTTAATCCTGACGAGCGGGCCAGGCGCCCGCTCAATTTGGAGTGGAAAGTGAGCGTAGTAGAATAAGTGAGGTGAGATGGAAACAAACAAAACTTATCCGTCGTTACACTGTTGCGTTGAGGAATCTGGTTTGCACCAGAATCAGGGTATTTGGCCGGTTGCCCAAGTGTTTCCGCGATACACTGGAAATACATGTTTTACGGTATATCCAAATTGTCGTACTGTGCCAACAA
>NZ_WXWP01000090.1:0-2240 GCF_009904765.1 Vibrio sp. V39_P1S14PM300 | reverse complement strand
CCATCGCAACAGGTATCCATGTGATCTCTATGACACTGTTACTACTGTGTACACACTATGGTGCACCAAATTGGACGCTATTCATTTTGGCGGTTTTTTCAGGTTGTATGCCAAGTATGCCAGCCATGGTACGTGCTCGCTGGACTGAAATACACCGAGGCACCCCTCAGTTGCATACCGCCTACGCCTTTGAGTCTGTTCTGGATGAAGTCTGTTTCATTATCGGTCCACCGATCTCTGTCGGCCTTAGCATCGCAATGATTCCTGAGGCTGGCCCATTGATGTCCGCAGTTTTCTTGACGACAGGGGTCTTACTGTTTGTGATGCAAAAAAGCACCGAGCCGCCAATTTATGACACACCTGAGTTTGCAGGCGATTCTGCAATGAAATCTTTACCGATGAAAATAATGGTCCTCGCTTTAATAGCACTTGGTATCATCGTTGGCACCATTGATGTGATCAGCGTGGCCTTTGCCAAGCAGCAGGGAGAACCAGTTGCAGCAAGTATTGTGTTGTCCGTTTATGCTGTTGGTTCCTGCTTAGCTGGATTGGCCTTCGGGGCCTTTAAGTTCAAGTCTCCGATGCGGAAACAACTCCTGACCGCCGCGTTTGCTACTACCGCTGTTTTATGTATACAACATTGTGACGTTAACCGCATCCGTGTTTGCCGCTGGCATCTTCTTTGCGCCAACCATGATCATTGTAATGGGATTGGTTGAAAGTATCGTTCCAGAATCCAAACTGACGGAAGGTTTAACCTGGATGCTTACGGGATTGGGAATTGGCGTCGCAATGGGTGCAGCCGTCGCGGGTTGGGTCATTGACGAGTTTGGCTTGCAAGCCGCATTTATCGTGACAATTGCCTCAGGCATGACGGTCTTACTGGTTTCCATTGCCTGCTATCGTTTACTTCAAACCAGAATAGAGTTGGAAAAGGCGTAAAAGAAAGGGAGATAACCATGTCTCTTGAACGTAACAATTTGCAGTCAAGAGACATGTTTTTTCGATTATTGTGTCAACACTTTACGCACATAAATTGGCTGCAGTGGGCTGATGTCAAACCCACACGACCGCCTTGCTAAGAAGTGAACAACGCTCACCCCAATTTTAAATTGGACCAAAGCAACACAAAATGGATTCAAACCATAAATGCCATGCATTTTAAATACCTTGTTATATGAAACGTGAGACTAGTGGCAATGCACTGTGCCTGTACTATTGTCCTTGTGACAGCACTGCCCTTGTGGTGAGCTCTTGCGACAACCGCCACCATGCGCCATCACGGTACTACTCACAAATAATGTAGCCAGCAATATAATCAATACTCTCATCCATTTGTTCCTTCTAGTTTGTTAAACCTAGTAAACTCAGACCTGTACTCATACAGACACTGAAAGTTTAGTAAACGAAATTATGAACATATGCATCAAAAGTCACATTTATTATAATTTTGTTAGTTATACTCAAAGGACATATAACCCGCGTTAAGGGGGTGAGCAACGCTGCCACTGAGCTTCAACGATTGTGCCATAAACACTAAATCTGAAGCAAAACGGAAATGCCACGCGTTGGGGATCACACTTAAGTTGTACTAATTACCAAAGCCGTTTTTAAAATACATTTCAAAAGCAAAATGATAGGCTTCCTCGTGTGAAAAACCATGAGCTAAGGCATAGCCTGCCATTACAGATTTCCAGCAATAGTTGTCATTTGGCTCAAATCCGCCTCTCTTTTTCTCTACGTTTTCAACGAAAGATATTTCTAAAACACGAAACTTATCTTGGTTTGCCAATTCTAGTTCTTTAGTCATCGAATACTAAGCCTTTGTCCATCAAGTCCATAGCAAACATGTAAGCTTTCCCTTGCTTATAGCCGTGCCCCATTGCATAACCAGCAGCCATAGAAAAAGTGCTTAATACAGCTCTTGGATACCAAGATCCTTTTTGATCCAATACTTCTTTTACAAACTTCTCTTCCATTTCAGCAAAACTTATAAGTGTCATTTATTCTCTCTAATATCTTTCTATTTTGAATTTGACGCATGGAGATATAACGCCGCGTTAAGTAGTGAGCACACTACCATCTAACCGGAACCATTGCACAGTAATAACCAAGTCAAACGCAGAAATGGAAGTGCCACGCGTTGGGAATCACTCTTAAATGCTTTGTTAGCTTAATTTCTTACATTTAACTAAATCTATTTGATATTTTTTTGCTTCCGGTGGTACTCTTCAGCCTGA
>NZ_WXWP01000034.1:0-2242 GCF_009904765.1 Vibrio sp. V39_P1S14PM300 | reverse complement strand
CGGAATAACCAAGGGTAGATTTATGGACGTAAAAGTCTTCCGGACCTTTCTTGAGGTCGCTAAAGCCAAGCACTTTGGGCGTGCAGCAGAGAATCTTTTTATCACTCAGGCTGCGGTCAGTGCACGCATCAAACAACTGGAAAGTTACTTTGATACACAGCTGTTTATTCGTGACAGAAACAACATCAAACTGACGTCTGCCGGTGAGCGTCTGATCAGCTACGCAGAAGTGATGGTCTCGACATTACAACAAGCCAAGCTGGAGCTTTCGCTCGAAAGTGGTAAAGCGCTGCAATTGACCATGGGCGGGACACCAAACGTGTGGGACGCCTACTTACAAAACTGTTTGAGCGTGGTGACAGATGCGTTAAGCGGCTACGGTTTTATGGCTGAAGTAATGGGGCGTGAGCAGCTCAATCGCCAGTTACTCGAGCGCACGCTGGATATGGCTTTTGCTTTTGATCAGATCAAGGCGGAAGAGCTGTCGTGCAAGAAAGTGGCGGATATGGTGCTGCTGATGGTGTCTACGGAGCAAGAGTCTGTTGAAACGGTCTTTGACAGCCAGTACGTGTACGTGGACTGGGGAACGCGTTTTGCGTCTGAACACGCAGAGCGTCACCCTAAAGCGCCGGCCCCTTATCTGAGGACCTCAACAGCGCGTATCGCGCTGGACTTTATCCTCGAGAAAGGTGGCAGTGCTTATCTGCCCGCCTCACTGGTGGAGCCGTTCATTAACTCTGGGCAGCTACACAAAGTTCAAGGGGTTCGAGACTGGCAGCGCCCGATCTATCTCAGCTACCGCAAGAATAGCTCTTCCGTTGAAGCGATCAGTCAGGTGGAAGAGTTGGTGAAAAGCATCGATCCGCTCAGCAGCTACAGCATGCAGCAGGCCGGAGAGCTTGTTGCCGATTAAGGCTGACACGATATGTATTAATAAGGCTCCTTGTTAGGAGCCTTATTCGTATTGGCCGCTTTTACGACCACAAAGCACTCAAACCACTTAATAGTGACGAGCTTGCCCCTTGGGATTGCAGGGCTTTCAGAATGATGGGGGTAAACTGCGTGACCATTTCAGGGCTCAGACCCACCGCCGAGAATGCGCTTTTAACACTTTCCATGTTATTGAGTGTATTGGTCAGCGAAGAAAGATCCAGAGAACTCAGACCTCCCGTCATGGATGACAGCTCTTGGCTGTTTTCCGGTGACAGGGCATTTTGTGCGTAAGAGAGCAGAGCACCGGCTCCGGTTGCCGCCTGAGTTGGCGTGATATTGAGCTGCTCAGCCAGGTTTCCTGCAACGGATTTGGTCAGAGGGTTGGATGGCAGAAGGCTTTGTGACGTTGGTTGAGAGCCGGTGGATTGACAAGCCGTCATTGCAAGGCAGCCTGCCAGCACAAAAAGCGCTTTATTCATTCTTTATTTCCTTTTGGACTGAGTGTGATTCGCATTTTACGTTACTCGTAGTGAGATGTATGTCTCATTTTTACGGATTTACCGAAAATTGAAATAAGAACGTTCGCATTGCGCGTTTTGTCAGCAGAGAAGTAAAACAAGGCTCTCGTCAAGGGCCTTTTTGTATTGAGTTGCACACTCTATGACATATTTACGTCACGTCTGAGCGCTGGCGAGCTACCAATATCTTTCAGCCTTAATGAAATGCGTCTTAAAACCTTAAACGTTTATTAGCTGGTTACTTGCACGATGTGATACTTGAAATAGCCTTAGTCGAACCTTTGAGTGTATATGTGGCTGAACTACCCCTAGCCATATTTTCAAATTTAATCCAACTTCCTGCTTTCATTGCGCTAACTATAGTATTATTCACCCTAGTATCTTTCTCTGATGTTCTGATGACCATTGAGGCTTGATTAACTATGCTTCCCATTTTCGTGTCAGTTTCCCATTGAATCTTATCGCCTGGCTTCGAATACACATCCTTGACCGATATTTTAAGCTTCCCTTTTGAGGGAGAGCATTCGACAATCAGCCCGTAATAATCAGATTTCCCATTATGAATCTCAGTAGCCAGTACAATGGCACCAAAGCTACCCCATGACATCCAACGTTCTTTCGAATAGTCATCTTTAGTCGCACTATGCACAGATAAAGAACACAACGACAATAATAAGATTAGATATTTCATAGCATTCACCTTAGCCAAATAAATACTTACGCATAGTAAATGAACCCTATTGCGCGTCAGTCAGCTAAAACGTCCTGTTAAGGTGTGAGCAACGCAATAC
>NZ_WXWP01000100.1:0-2280 GCF_009904765.1 Vibrio sp. V39_P1S14PM300 | reverse complement strand
CCGCACAGGTAAGCTGTCCAACGAAGTGAGAGCGGCCCATCGATGTCAGGCATGTTTTTGTGGTCATAACGGGTGCGGAGCATGCGGCATCAGCGCGGGGCAAGGTGACCGGTTTTGCACCAGATGACGGTTTCCTGTTTGACGAACAGATGGTGCGCGTTGCCTTGTGGATTGCGAATCCAACAACCTGACGGGTATGCCCCGAATTCATCGTTTAACGTACCGCTCAGCACCAGGATTTCTTCACCACCGCCATTGGCCGGACACCATTGCTCGCCCGCATTCAGCTTGAGCAATCGAACGTGTTCATCGCCGAACTCATGCAGTGATCGCTCCTGAATCCCCTCTGAATTGGTTTGCCAGGGGACGTTGTTGGTCGCGATACGCACCTCCGACAGATCGTCTTGACTGAACTGATTGAGTTTGACCAGAATTACACAGCCTTCCTGACTAAATGGGGCGTGTTGGCTACCGGGGGGATTGCGCAGATAACTGCCGGCCGGATAATCACCGTGTTCATCGGAAAACACACCTTTAAGCACCAGAATTTCTTCCCCTAAGGGGTGTGGATGGGGACGAAATGTGCAGCCAGGATCGTAGCGCACCACACTCGTTGTGTGGCCGGATTCCCGGGCCTCGCGCTCCAGTGGTTTACGCCACACTCCGGGTGCTGGACTGGACTGCCAGATCTGTTGTGCCGTGTGGATGACCACTCGCTGCGAAAAATCCATATTGAGATGATTCATGCTGCCTTACCCCGTTGCGGATTATGTTAAGGTTATCTCATATCGGATGGGGCTGCCGCAATTCTGCGCAGACAACGCCACCGCACAGGCAGTGAAAGGATCAGCATGAAAATAGGAATCATCGGTCTGGGCGATATTGCCCAGAAAGCATATCTACCCGTCATGGCGCAGTTAGAAGGGATCGAATTGGTGTTTTGCACCCGCAACCTCAAGACTCTGACCCAACTGGCGCAGCGCTATAGGGTAAACGAATATTGTCAGGATTATCGGACGTTGCTTAACATGCAAGTGGATGCAGTAATGATCCATGCCGCGACTCAGGTGCACGTTGAAATCGCCGCATTTTTCCTCGAACAGGGCATTCCAACGTTCGTGGATAAGCCGCTCGCAGACAGTGCAGAGGAGGTGGAGTCGCTCTATCAACTGGCCGGAAAAGTTAACCAGCCATTGTATGTCGGTTTTAACCGCCGTCACATTCCGTTGTTCAATCAACATGTGCCCGAACTGGGGCATCACCAGTGCGGTGAGCTGCTGGCGTTGCGCTGGGAAAAACACCGCCATGCGCAGCCAGGCGATGTGCGCACGTTCATTTTCGACGATTTTATTCATCCGCTCGACAGCGTCAATCTCGACGCCAGAGACGGCCTTGAAGATGTTCACATTACCTGGCAAAAGCAGGGCCATCAGCTTGGGCGCCTTGATGTGCAATGGCAAGCGGGGGAGACATTACTGCACGCTTCGATGAATCGTCAGTTCGGTATGACCACTGAAACGGTCTCGGCCGATTACCTCAATCGCGGTGTACGCTTTGATTCGTTCGTTGCAGGCAGAGACTGGCGTCAGGGGCAGGAATGCAGGTTGATGTTGCCGGATTGGACGCCGATGCTAACCAGTAAGGGCTTCGAAGCGATGATTCACGACTGGATCAGGGTGGTGGAACAAGGGCGTTTGCCTCATAAGGTGGCCGAACGTAATGTGGCCAGCCATCGGTTAGCGGACGCAGTATGCCGGAAAATAGAACAATTGTTTTAACTGAGATAAGAAAAAATAATACGCAATCATGTGCTTATTGTGGTGGCCGGAGTTTTGTGCTCTGGTTGCGCCGTGGTTTGATGAATCTTCACTATACTTTCACTGTGAACAGTGAGTAGACCAGTGGTTAGAGGACCTGAGGAGGCAACATGGAACTGCGGAATAAAACGGGTGAAGTTACTCATCTGGCAGACAATCTGACGCTAAAAGAAGTTAAAGAGATGGGATTTACCATCGACTTGTGCGATGAGTCTTACGATCCGAATGAACATTGGCAGGCGAAAGCCGATCGTTCACGCCAGCAAAGGCAATACCCTGACGAATAAACACGTAGCATAAACCGAGTCTCTTAGGCTCGGTTTTTTGTTGCCTCTCATACGTAACTCTCATTCCGTGTACTCCACCCTCCTCCATGTCTGTTGGCTCTTGATGCGAATAACGCCATTTTTTATTTTGTTATTGCCTTTAAATACATTTTTGTTAATAACGTTGTTGTTTGAGA
>NZ_WXWP01000366.1:0-2308 GCF_009904765.1 Vibrio sp. V39_P1S14PM300 | reverse complement strand
GCGCAGGAGTGTGTGCAAAAAGATAGACTAAGGTTACGAACGTGTTAACGCTTTGTCTCTAAAGCGAAGATAAAAAGAATATTGGTCATATTGATGCATTTTGTTCATTTTGTTCACGGCGGGTTGTTCGACCATGTTCAGATTCCTGCCGGATATTTCTCAACTGGTTGACTAAGAGTTGATGGTAGCGGCTTGGGAGAAGAGGGGGATCTGGTTTCCATCCCTCAGCCGCCGCTTGATAAATCGTGCGGCCGCGGAAGGGATGCTGATGCATCAAGGTGGCAAAGGTCAATGCGAGTGCGACCCAGTCACTTGTCGGTGTCAGTGGCATGCCTCTGAGTTGCTCGGCGCTGGCATAAAGCGGCGTCAGTTCGCGCACAGAATTCATGGATATTGGGTGAGATACCTCAATGACACAACCGAAATCGATGAGGCTGGCACGCCGGGTATGAGGATCGAAGAGAAGGTTAGCGGGTTTGATGTCGGCATGGATAAATCCAGACAGATGCAGTTGATGCAAGATGGATTCGAAAGCCCCGAGCATACTCAGCCAGTCGTCAGAACGGTTGGGTTGATACCGGTTGAGCGTCATACCGGGCAAACGTTTACACAAAAGGTAGTCCATTTCTCGAAAACGAGCGTAATCGAGATACTCTGGCCAGTGGTTTGCGGCGTGATTTTTTAGAAACCTTGCCTCATTCATCAGCGCCTGACGTTGATGCGTAAAGCGGGCCGTTTTGAGTATCGCGTCGCCCCCGCTACTCCTGCGGACATGGGCGACGTGTGGGTTAATTGGTTTAATCAGAGTACAGCCGAGGTGGTGCAACAGAGGCCGAATCCCTTCATTTGTTATCCACGCAGCAGCGCAGGGTTTCGCTGTCGTCATAAACTACCGGGCAACGAAAATGCGGAGAAAAAGCCGGGGACAAACGGGTTGTTTTGACCTTGCGTTTTGATGGCCAGTTTTACGCTGCTGTCGCCGTAATCGAACTCAATTTGTGTGTTTTGTGCGCTGGTGTTGGTGACTCTGGGCTCAATCAGCCGGAACCAGTTCCAGTTGCCAGCGTAATTCGCTTTCGCTACGTACGCACTCTGAGCTTTGAGTGCGACGTCCAGTTTATCTTCTGTCTGGGCATCGCCCAGCCAATTGTACTGAGTCCACAACGCCGGGCCATGACGGTAGGTGAACAGCGGTTTTTCTGAGGAAATAGAGAACTCGGTTAAATCGGATGACATGGCGACCGCTTTCACTTGGAATTGCACAGAAACCTTGGTGGGGTCATTGATGAACAGCGCCTGGCGAATGTCCTTAGCTTTGCTCAGCATTTGCCATACCTGAGGGTCGAGTGCCAGTCCGCTGTCGGGCAGTAAACCCGGTAAGTATGGGCTGCTATCGGGAGTCGAAGCAGTGAAGGTTTTGAGCATAGCGTTGTGATAAGTGTCCAGGGTGCCGTTGGTCATAAAAAAGGCTTTAACGTCAGCGATACTGGCATCGCTGTCGGATTGCGTATCAAAGGGATAAAATGCGGCCAGTGTCTGTTGATAAGGCTGAAACACTTGTTCGCGCCACGTCGTATTGAGGTAGTCATGGGCCAATGACATCACCATGTCATTGCTCTGTTTCGTTATCCGGCTCAACAGGCTTTGCAACAGAGTGTCTGAGCTTGGTGACGCAGAGGCTAATATCGTGATTGGATTGTCGGCTTTCAGTGAGGCTGCAAGTGTTTGGAACGCCAGCTTTTGTGGCTCTTTACTCTGATAAAACTGTTTCAACCAGGTTTGGGCTGAGGCTAAATCGGCCATCACCATGTCGAGTGGTTTCTGGTTTTGTTCGTTGGTGGTCAGCAAATCATGGTAAGCCTGAAAACTCAACGTGATCTGGCGAGCTGACTCTTTTTTATCCGCATCAATATTCAGCTCTGGTTGCACGTTGTCTTTGCCGTCTTTGGGGGCCGGAACACTCAGCTCGACGGAGGTGTATTTGTTGATCAGTGTGTACAGGTTGCTGAGTGGGTTGTCTGACGCATCGGACAGTAAAGTCAGTGTGCGATTGAGCTCTTCAGCGTTGGTGATCGGCACCAGCTCTATCTGACGGGTAAAGTTGCGCCAGTAATTGATGTAATCGTTTTGATACTTGAGCTTGAGATCCCGACTGATGCGATAAAGTTCGGCGGCACTGGGCGTATTGCCTGCAACTCCTTCGTACGCCTGCAACGCATCTTTGATGATTGGTGATGTTACCGACAAGTCCAATTCATTAAATCCAGCAGGCGTATACAGGTAGGGCACCATGTAGCCTACATAGTCC
>NZ_WXWP01000190.1:0-2324 GCF_009904765.1 Vibrio sp. V39_P1S14PM300 | reverse complement strand
CCGCATCCAGACTAACAATATAAATTTATTGTATCGATAAAAAGTTTTTGTTTTTCTTTTTCAATGTTTACGCCTAACTTTCGCCGTGAGTCATTACTACTGGTTATAGAGGCTTTTGACATGTCTGACATCGAATTCCGTCAAGGCAAAAAACGTTTTTATGACAATGCTAAGTTCCCACGAGGCTTTGCAAAGTCCGGTGATTTTACTCTTGCAGAAGAGGAAATCCTAACTTTTTATGGGGATACCATGCTGGGTTTGGAAACTGGTGAAATTGAGCCAGAAAATGCCGAGGAAAAGCACTTTCTGAAAGTGCTGGAAAATCCTGGTAAAGCCAAATCCAAACTGGAACGCACCTGGTTAAAATACATTCAGCTGGCGCGTGGTCGTAAGCGTTTTCACACTCTCAATGGTCGTAACAAACCGGATGCAAGTGATGACTACGCAGAGGACTCTGCGTTGGCTGAAGAAGACTGATTTCAGGCCACCAGCCTGACAGTTGACAGGAATCTTTCTCCCAAAGCCCTGGTACCGGAATCAGGTACAGGGCTTTGTTTTCGATTAAGATTAAGACAAGGATGTCTGGTTATTTGGCCAACATAGCCACTTTTTTCAGGAAACTGTCACGCAGATGTTCCTGATCGTATTCAAGGTGGTAGGTATTGTGAAAACCTACTTTCAACTCCACACCATTTCCCCGCATATAGACGTTGTAACCGTCATAATCCGAAAACGCTTCGATACCCTCATACATTTTGCCGAATTCAGTGGGCGTCCCTCTGGACATCACAGTTTCGTAGGCTTGCAATACTTTGGTGGGATCCAGTTCGTTTTTCATCACCTTACTCCTTATCAGCCTGATTGAGGTGTCTATTTCACTCATATCTAATGATATAAGCTGTTATCTTAAGTATGGAAAACTTGTGACAAGTATGCCAATCAATCACTTTGAGGCACATCAAACACTAGCTTAATTCAGGTCATAAATTTATAACCTTGATTCACTAAGCTTGGTTGATACTTCCCTCTTTTAACCAGGCAAAAACACGCTAAAAACATGAAGCTCTTCAATTTTCACCCCACCACTCGCGCTAATCAGCTAAAATTTGACCAAAAACAATAGCCGTGCCGACCAACTTATTTTATAATGCAAATTAATTAATCAGGACACGTGATTTCCAAGACTAGGGGCAATAACATGAGACTTATTCCGTTAAGCAAAGCAGCGCAAGTAGGTAAATGGGCAGCCGCTCACATCGCTAAGCGTATCAACAATTTCAACCCAACCGCCGAGCGTCCTTTCGTTCTGGGTCTGCCTACCGGAGGAACCCCTCTGGCCACCTACAAAGCTCTGATCGAACTCTACCAAGCCGGCGAAGTCAGCTTCAAGCACGTTGTGACATTTAACATGGATGAGTACGTGGGCATTCCGGCGGATCACCCAGAATCATACCGCTCTTTCATGTACAACAACTTCTTCAACCACGTTGATATCCAGGAAGAGAACATCAACCTGCTAAATGGTAATGCTGAAGATCACGAAGTCGAATGCAAACGCTACGAAGACAAAATTAAGGCTTACGGCAGAATTAATCTGTTCATGGGTGGTGTGGGTAACGACGGCCATATCGCATTCAATGAGCCAGCATCATCACTGTCCTCTCGGACTCGTATCAAGACACTGACCGAAGATACTCGTATCGCGAACTCCCGCTTCTTCGATGGCGATATCAGTCAGGTGCCAAAATACGCATTAACCATTGGTGTCGGTACACTGCTGGATGCTGAAGAAATCATGATTCTGGTGACTGGCCATAACAAAGCACAAGCGCTGGAAGCCGCAGTCGAAGGTTGTGTCAACCACCTGTGGACCGTTTCAGCGCTGCAACTGCATCCTAAAGCCGTCATCGTGTGTGATGAACCCGCGACTCAAGAGCTGAAAGTGAAAACCGTCAAATACTTCACTGAACTGGAAGCGGAAAACATTAAGGGTTTTTGATCGCGGTTACGATTCCCTTTGAGATGATTAGCCACGCATTTGCGTGGCTTTTTTGTCTCTGTTTAAAGCGGTGTGATATTCAGCTGTTCAATAAGTAACACTTAACGAAACTATAAAATTATCATTAAAAGACAAAGAGTTACGAATTCTGTGGATAATGTGAAACCAACACATCATAAAAATGAATATTACATCAGAGAAATGCAAATAGTTTGATATTGATTCCTTTTTCGAAAAACCACACTAATTTAACATATTTATAACTTTTGATTTCGTCAACAATGGGGAGGTTTACTCAACACAAGGAGTCACAAATGCAAGTAAG
>NZ_WXWP01000081.1:0-2347 GCF_009904765.1 Vibrio sp. V39_P1S14PM300 | reverse complement strand
AAGATTAGTATGTCGTTCATAAAATAAACACAACATCACAACCACAACATCGTTTAATTTAAACAGGGAAAATACTCATGCAGTCTTTTGTTGATTTTCTGAATGGAATTATTTGGAGCCCTGCCCTGATCTATCTGTGTCTGGGTGCCGGCTTGTTTTATTCGATAATGACGCGATTCGTTCAAATCCGTCACTTTTTCGAAATGTGGCGTCTGCTCTTCTCGGGCAAAAGTTCCACTAAGGGTATCTCGTCGTTCCAGGCGCTGGCGGTATCGCTATCCGGTCGTGTTGGTACAGGTAACATCGCAGGCGTTGCAGCTGCCATCGGTTTCGGTGGTCCAGGCGCGGTTTTCTGGATGTGGGTCGTGGCCTTCTTCGGTGCGGCGACCGCGTACGCAGAGTCAACGCTGGCACAGATTTATAAAGAAGAAGACGAAGGCGAGTTCCGCGGTGGTCCGGCTTACTACATTGAAAAAGCCATGGGCCAGAAATGGTACGCTTGGGTTTTCGCGATTGCGACCATTTTTGCCTGTGGTGTTCTGCTACCGGGTGTTCAGTCGAACAGTATCGGTAACGCAGTAGAAGCGGCGTTTGGTTCTGGCCCAATGATTGACACTGCAATCGGTACCTTCAGTTTTGCTAAAATTTTGACCGGTACAGTTGTCTCCGTCATCCTGGCCTTCATCATCTTCGGTGGTGTAAAACGTATCGCTAACTTCACTCAGATTGTCGTGCCATTCATGGCGCTGGCCTACATCGTCACAGCGTTTGTGATTATTCTGCTGAACATCGGTGAAGTGCCACGCATTGTGGGCATGATCATCGGTGATGCGTTCACACCAATGGCCGGTATCGGCGCAGCCATCGGCTGGGGTGTTAAACGTGGTGTTTACTCCAACGAAGCCGGTCAGGGTACAGGGCCTCACGCAGCCGCGGCCGCCAGTGTCGATCACCCAGCGCAGCAAGGTCTGGTGCAGTCGTTCTCTATCTACATCGATACTCTGCTGGTGTGTTCAGCCACCGCGTTCATGATTCTGATCACAGGTGCCTACAACGTCGCTGGCCCAGAAGGTAGCTTCCTGGTGCAGAACATTGCCGCCGACATCAGTGCTAACGGCCCGGTCTTCACTCAGATGGCGATTGAAACCGCCCTACCAGGCGTCGGCAAACCGTTCATCGCGGTGGCGCTGTTCTTCTTCGCCTTTACCACGATTCTGGCGTACTACTACATCGCAGAAACCAACATCGCTTATATTCGTCGTACCTTTAAAGTAAATGGCATGATGTTTGTCCTGAAACTCATCATTATCAGTGCCGTGTTCTACGGAACGGTAAAAACCGCCAATCTGGCGTGGGCGATGGGTGATGTGGGTGTTGGCCTGATGGCTTGGCTGAACATTGTCGGTATTCTGATCATCTTCTTCATGTCGAAACCTGCCCTGAAAGCGCTGCAGGATTACGAAGAGCAACAGAAACGCGGTGTCACCGATTTCCTGTTCAACCCAGTACAACTTGGTATCAAAGGTGCCACTTACTGGGAGGAAAAATACACACGTAAAACGGGTAAAACTCCGCAAGCAGACGAGCAAGACTCTGCAACGGTAGAACAACCTTCTACGTGATAAAGATGCAAACACAAAAAGTGTGATAAAAATAGAAAAGGCAGTGGAAACAAAAAGGGTTAGCCAATTGGCTAACCCTTTTATTTTTCCCGTTTGAGTATCCCAACCGAAGAAGGAATTACGCTGCGATTTCCTGTGTGCTCGCGGCTGTCGCTTTTTTCTTTTCGCCGATTGGCAAAATAGTGCGACCGTATTCATTATTCAGCACTTGCGCCATGGCAAAGTACACTGCGCTCGCACCACAGAAAATACCTTCAAAGCCAGCGATAGTGCCGATCAGCTCACTACCGGTGAAATCACGCGCAGCCAGTAAGAAGAACAGGATCGTCAGCGAGCCGAACACCACTTGCTTCGCTACTGGGTAGCACAAAGAGCCGATAAACATAAAGCCGGTAAAGATACCCCATAACGTCAGGTACCAACCCATGAAGCCCGCCGGACTGGCTGGCAGCCCCATCTTCGGCATCACAATCAATCCCACCAGCGTCAGCCAGAACAGACCGTATGATGTAAATGCTGTCGTGCCGAACGTGTCACCACGCTTAAAACACATGATGCCGACGATAACCTGACTCAGACCACCATAGAAAATCCCCATTGCCAGAATCATAGAATCCAGTGGGAAGTAACCGGCATTGTGGATGTTAAGCAAAATGGTGGTCATACCGAAACCCATCAGGCCCAATGGGGCCGGGTTGGCAAGTTTTGTGGACATTTGCGCGTAC
>NZ_WXWP01000022.1:0-2384 GCF_009904765.1 Vibrio sp. V39_P1S14PM300 | reverse complement strand
ATTCTACATTGATGGTCTTTGGAGTTGCGTCTCTTGTTTTGATAGAGGTTGGGGAGCAATTTCATGCCCCAATTGCGATGAGTTTGTTACAGGGGACATGGATACGATTCAGTATTTTGCTTGTGTTAGATGCGAAGATGATGTCAGGGCGAGTATTGCGGAAAATGGTTTTTAACAAACTGTTTAAGAGTGATTCGCAACGCGTGGCATTTTTACTATGCGTTGCGTTTAGTGTTTAAGGTGGTATGCGGTGACTTCGGTATTGCGTTGCTCACACCTTAACAGGGCGTTAGGTTTTCTGGAGATAGTGAATTGAGCAGAGAAATATACGATATGGAACGACGTTGTGTTGATAGGCACAATGATTTAGCGGGTCACATTAATCGGATGAGTCAGCAGCAAGCTCGTATCATGACAAACGAAAATATAGCGGCGACAAAAGAAGTAGTTGCTCACGTATACGGAAAAGCTAACTCTTACAGCAATGTAATTATTGCTGCTGGTTATGTCGGTTTCTTTACTTTATGGTCAAATCTAAAAAGTGATTTACCTCAATGGGCTATTTTAAGCTCAGGCGCACTTATACTGATATCACTGATGACATTTATAGGATTTGAACTATATAAAATGATCAGTGTTTCAGTACAAATGCACAGAGTCTCAAAACGGCTTCAAAAGCCCGACATGTCGTCTCTAAGTGAAATACAGCGTATTGAGCAAAAAAGCGCACTGATTAACGCTAGGGTCTGGGTTTTTACAGTTATTCCAACAGTTTTGTCGGGATTTGGAGCCGGTCTTATATTGTTATACTGCTTTCTGGTTGACTTTATAGCACCATATTTGCAACAAACCTAACAAACAATTTAAGAGTGATTCAGCACGCTTGGCATTTTCGGTTTGGGTTGAGTTCGGTGTTTACGGTGGTCAAATTGAGAGTCGTGGTTGCGTGCTTCACACCTTAATTGGGCGTTAGGTGCTTGGAGAAAATCATGAACTCAAAGGAAGTCGTCCTAGCTTTTTGGGATGCGATGAAAACAAATGACTTTGCCAAAGCAAGCGAGTGGCTTAGCCGAGATTTCGAGGGTTTCTGGCCGCAGTCAGATGAACTCATTATTGGCCGAGACAACTTCACAGCTATCAATTCCTATTACCCTGCGAATGGTATTTGGGAATTTACAATCCACTCTGTAGTTTGCGACGGTGAAACAGTTGTCACTGATGTATCAATTGCAGATAGTGTCCAAAAAGCACGCGCTATAACATTCCATACCGTTGAAAATGGCCTGATAATTAAGCAAAAAGAGTTCTGGCCAGACCCAATGGAAGCACAGGCATGGCGGGCAAAATGGGTCAGATTAGTGCAAGATTAAGCTACGCACCTAACAAACAATTTAAGAGTGATTCGGCACGCGTGGCATTTTTACTATGCGTTGGTTTTAGTGGTTAAGGTGGTATGCGGCGGCATCGGTATTGCGTGCTTCACACCTTAATTGGGCGTTATGTGGCAGGAGAGAATTTATGACCCCAGCAGCAGTTCTTGTTCATGTCCCTAATGTAGAGCAGGGATTAGATTGGTATCAAAAAGCCTTTCCTGAAGCGACGCCTGTCTACCACTCAGATTTTGATTTTACGGTATTAGACCTCAATGGCTTTTCTATTGAAATAGTGCAAGCTGATGAAAAAGTGGGCTCTGGTAAAAATGGAACTGTTCTTTATTGGTCAGTAAACAATTTATCCAAGTCATTAGCATACTTTGGGGCTCTTGGTGCAAAGCTTTACCGAGGCCCAATAGAAATAGAAAATGGGCTTTCAATGTGTCAAGTTGAAGACCCGTTTGGCAACTTAATTGGCTTGAGAGGCAAAGCCACATAACAAAGCGTTCAAGAGGGACTTGGCACGCGTGGCATTTTTGGTTTGCAGTTTGTTTAGTGGTTAAGGTGTTATGCGGCAACTGTTGCATTGCGTGCCTGCGCCCCTTAACGCGGCGTTAGTACGATAAGGAGACATTTTGATTAAAAACATTCCAACGAATCAAGATTTCTATAAAACAGGTCGAGAACTTCTGGATCTTGCATGGGATATGATTGCTAAGCTCCTTATGAATTTGAATGAAGGAGAATATTACGGTGTAAATTCTGATGAGATTTCGGAAGAATATTGGAGTAGAGCAAAACGGCAACTAACAACTTCTCTATCTATAACTCAGCAAGGTATAGAATTTCTGATTAAGGGAAGGATCTGCCAAATCTCACCATTTTTGTTAATTTCTGAATCGCCTTCGAAGTGGCCTTCTCCTTATGAGGGTAAACCTATCGATTTCAGTCAATTTCGTTCAATTGATGCACAAGACTTGGTTCGAGTCCACGATACCTTTTCAGAACAAC
>NZ_WXWP01000108.1:0-2407 GCF_009904765.1 Vibrio sp. V39_P1S14PM300 | reverse complement strand
CCGCTTCATCAATTATTCGCGCGAGATGAAAGGTGAGGCGTATTCCGGATTGGTCATCGGTGGGGTTCGTGATGCCAGCGTTCAGGTGGTGCTATCCGATAACGACATGATTGCGACCATGGTCGTCACGGGAGCGTACGGTGGTAAGCCATTGAATGGCGTCGGCTTGGTTCAGGCTTTGGCTCAGGCGCATGTGACGAAAGGTATCAATAAGCTGGCGCTGAAAAAAGTGTTGATGGTCAGTGCTACACTTAAGCCGGGTGAGGAGTTTTCTCAGGCGGTGGCGCAAGGAAAGCCGCCAATACAAGGTAAAGATGTGCAGTTTGTGCCATTGGTGGAAGATGTCAGTAAACAAGTCTTGGCACCCAAGCAGGATGAGCAGAACGATAAAATCGACATGCTCAATCTGGGGGAAACAATCACCGTTGATGAGAAGCAGCCGCTGATGCGACGTAAACCGGCGACCAAAGGTGAGCCGGGCGTCACGGTTCAGGGCAAGTTGATTCCACCCAAGCCGGGGAAAGATCAGGCGCTGTCGGCATCGAAAGGCTCACATATTTCGCCTACGGATCCCAATCTGCTGTTGGCCAGTGTTTCCGGGATGCCGATTATTCGTAATAAAACCGTCGAAGTGGAAAATGCTTTGTGTCTGGCCAATATTGGCGTCGCGACCGGTCACGTGAAGTTTAAGGGCAATGTGATTGTTAACGGTGACATTGAGTCCGATATGGTTGTCCGGGCAACTGGCAGCGTTACGGTGGGCGGATTTATTGAATCGGCCGATGTCCAGGCGAAAGGCGACATTATTGTCGCCAAGGGGATCATCGGCCATACCGACACCGATGGCGAACGCAAAAGTTGTGTCGTTAAATCCGGTGCCAATATTAAAGCCAACTATGCGCAGTATGCCGAATTGCAGGCGGCGGAGGATATTGAACTGGTGGTGCACAGTTTGAGCAATCATCTGCGCTGCGGTGGCAATCTAACGGTATCAGACAAAACTGGGAAACAAGGCACGCTCAGTGGCGGCACCAGCCAGGTCGGGGGGAAAATCAGTTGTATCAACCTTGGTGTAGAGGGGGATACCGCAACTTATGTCGAAGCGTTTGCCCGTTTTAATGCCTACAAAGACAAGATCGCTCGTTACCGCGAAATGTACCGTCAGGTTCAGGAAGAAACCATGACCTTGGTGCGAAAGGAACTGGAGCTGAAAAAGCGGCCAAAAGCCGAGCGCAGTGACGAAGAGATCCAGCAGATGGAGCAGATGAAAGAAGCGGCCAATGCAAAGTTGGAAAAAACCAAAACGGCGATCGATGTGCTGGAAGATGAGTTTAATCGTGCGTTGGAAGAAAATTTCATTGAAGTAAAAAGTAAGGTCTACACCCATGTCACGGTGCAGTACGGGGAAGAAAAGGTCATTACTAAGCGTACGCACGGCGCGAGTCGTTTCTCGTTTAATCAATATGAGATCAAATGCTCTTCGTTGTTTGATGAGGACGCAATAGAAGAGGGCATCTGAACATGCGGAGCTTCGGCTCCGCTTTATGTTGGCCGTGCTATTTGAGGATCAGGCGAATGTCCGATGAAATGTCGTCGATCAGTTTTCGCGCCGACTCGTCTCGTTGTTGCACCAGTGTGATAAACAGCAGGTCGGTGATCACGTTTTGCGCCGTTCGTGATGCTATTGACGAACTGCGGTGTTGTGATTCGTCGGCAACCGTATCAAAGACCAAATCAGCCATGGCTCTGAGTTTGTTTTTGCGTGTTGACGTCAGCGCGATCACTCGGGCCCCTTTTTGCTTGGCCGCGTCGGCCGCCACCAGCATTTCTTTACGGTCACCAGAAAAAGAAATCACGATCTGAACATCCTGTTCGGTCAACGTCCTGGCGGTGGCAATTTGTACGTGACTGTCTTGCTCACTCAGAGCGGTAATTCCGAGTTTAAGCAGTTTGTACGACAAATCCTTTGCCGTCAGGGCAGAGCCGCCAATTCCCAATACCTGAACCCGGCTGGCCTGGTCAATCCAGCTTACCGCTTCATAACACACCTCAAGCGACAAGGCATTGGTGGTTTGAAACATGGCATCGGTTTTGGCCTGCACCAGTTTCTGAGCGATAACGGCCAGAGGGTCATCAAGCAGAATGTTGCTGTGCAAAGGGGTTGTCTGTAGTGCTTGTTTACGCGCCAGGTCTTCAGTTAATGCCAGCTTAAAATCACTGTAACCTCTAAACCCAAGCTTCTGGGTGAATTTGACGATGCTGGACTGACTGACCTCTGCCTGAGCGGCGAGTGCCTGACTGGTTAACAGCACCGCTTGGGCGGGGTGGGCGATGATCCAGTCGGCCACTTTCCTGCTGCTGTCAGACAGATGCGTGCGCCGTGCCACCAGAATATTAAGTACAGACA
>NZ_WXWP01000335.1:0-2417 GCF_009904765.1 Vibrio sp. V39_P1S14PM300 | reverse complement strand
GTTTAACCCTATACCTTATGGGTTTTGTCATACCTTGAAAACCCCACCCAATGGCGAGCTGATCTTCATTTCCGGCCAGAGTGGCGGTGAAGGAAAAACGCATTCACTAAGCCATGACTTTGATCGTCAGGTTGATAGGGTGCTGGCGAACCTGGAGATTACGCTCACCACCCACCAGCTCCGTTTTGATGACGTAGTCAAAATTACGATTCTAATCGTTGATCACAATGCAGAAAAACTGGAAATCTGGAGTAACGCGATGAAAAAACGTTGGTCAACAGAACGTTTACCCGCCAGCACCCTGATTCCAGTCCCGACACTGGCGCTTGAAGGCATGCAAATAGAAGTCGACGCTATCGCTTTCAAGGCGTACTAACTCATCACTGCGCCCATTTACGGGCTAATTTTGAGCCAGGTTCGTCAGCCTGGCTCTTCAATTTTCAGGTCACTGTTATGATTTTACGCAATTATTTAACGCTGCTCGCCATCGGGTTGATATGGGGCTCACAGTTTATTTTTCAGGAAGTCGCGCTCGGGAGTTTTGCTCCAGTCTGGATCGGCGCATGTCGGGCGCTGCTAGGGGCTGTGACCTTAATTGTTATCTGCAAAACACTCGGCATCAACGGGAACAGCAATCAATGGGGACTCTTTGCCCTAATCGGATTACTTGAAGCCGTGATCCCGTTCGTGCTGATCCCTTGGGGACAGCAGAACCTGACCAGTTCTATCACTGCAATCCTGATGGGCACCCTGCCCTTCTATGCTTTGCTGCTCGCCCCACTTTTCATTCGAGGCGCCCGCATCAGTGCAGGCAACACCTCCAGTGTTTTTGTCGGTTTTTGTGGTTTGTTGGTGTTGTTCTATCCGGATTTGGTCTTGGACAGAGGGGAGTTGAATATGCTCAGCGCGGCGGCGGTTATTGTTGCGGCGATCTGTTTTGCTATCGCCCTGTTGTTACTCAATCGGGTCCACGATGAACATCCGTTGATTGTGGCAAGAAATGTCTTGTCGATGGCCAGTGTTCAACTGCTGGTTGTTGCATTGTTTAGTGCGCCATTAACGTTTGGTGTCACGTCAGCAGGGGCCATATTATCGTTGGTGTATCTGGGTGTAATGTGCGCTGGTGTGGTCTACTACCTGTACATGATGAGTATCCGCCATGCCGGTGCCGTCTTCACATCTATGACCAATTATCTGGTGCCCGCCGTGGGTGTATTGATCGGTGTGGTGATCTCAGATGAACCCGTCCAGGCCAACACCTGGATCGCATTAAGCATCATTTTATTTGCTCTGTTCATCAACCAAAAGTTGTCAGCACCACAAAGTCAGCGTTAAACCTAGCCATAGCAAATGGTACCGTGCCATTTGCTATGGATTTCTATTCCTTATTTGGGAGTCCCTTTTCACCTAATCGCTGTAACTCGTTTATGGACAAAAATCAGTTTTGGAAAATTGAACATTAGCAATTCACAAATAACTTCAGGTATGGCAAAACTTGGATGTTATGCATAGTCACAGTAGGCTTAGTATTGTGTGCATAGACAATAAAGTTTAGTCCTTAAGAAATAGGTGGAGGGCGTGATATCTCCACCCTTGGGCACAATCAAATTCTTGTGGCTTATTCTTTTTGTATAGAGCCAAACACTAGTCAGAATGCTATGAGTAATGTATCAAATCATTAGCTACACCAAAGACTTCGACTGGTTTAGGATACATCTAACCCCATCGGATGACGGTACTAGGTTAACTATATTGACATCTATACCGTCATTTTCTAACTTTCTTCTCAGAAAGTTAGCTTGTACTGGATCATGTGTAGTCATCAAGAGTTGGAACTTATACTCTAAGATATAATCCCTAAGCACATCAAATATTGCAGATGCATGCACCAAATCATGATGTTGAGTAGGATCATCTAGCAACAGAGCCCTCCAAGGAGACCAAGTGTTTGCTAATGCCATTGACAAAAGAAATGTCAGTTGAAGATCTGTTTTTTGCGCTTCACTAGCAATTTTTGATGCACTAACAGTTGTATTCGATAAAGGAACACTGACTCTAGCATGTGCCTTATTCCATTTTCTTTCAATTTGTAGACCAGTCTGACTAAACCTAGATTCTCTAACAATTCGGCTAAGAAGAGCTTGCCAAAGCGGCTCTATACTCGCTACCTTCGATTGTATTTGATCGATTTCTTGATTTAGTTCAGCTTGAAAACTATCAAGAGTAGCTTTCTTTTCATTTAGTATAGAAAGCTCCTTTGCGCGTTCACTGAATACACTTGCTAAGCGTGCACGATGAGTGTCTTCATTTATATTACCTTTTATCTGATCAATTTTTTTCTGAATTACTTTTAAGTTTTCCGCACCTTGAAGCTGTGCAATTTTTTTCCTTAAACTATCCAATGACTCACAAGCATT